>NZ_JBAEER010000001.1:0-3091 GCF_056207615.1 Candidatus Cryptobacteroides sp.
GTGAACTGGACCAGCGGCCAGAAGACAGGTTTCTTCCTCGACCAGCGTGAGAACAGGAACCTCGTCGGACGCTATTCTGCCGGCAGGAACGTGCTCAACCTTTTCTGCTACACAGGCGGATTCTCTATCTATGCCCTCGCCGGTGGTGCGAAGCATGTGGATTCTGTCGATTGCTCGCAGAAGGCCATGGACATGGTGGACAGGAACGTCGCCCTCAACGGTTTCACTGCCGAGCAGCACACCAGCTATTGCTGCGACGCCATCGATTTTGTGAAGTCGGCTCCAGAAGGCAAGTACGATCTCATGATCGTCGACCCACCTGCATTCGCAAAGCACAGGGGAGTGCTCCGCAATGCCCTCCGTGCATATCAGAGGCTCAATGCTGCCGCGATCTCGCGTGTCGCTCCTGGCGGACTCGTATTCACCTACAGCTGCTCACAGGTCGTGGACAAGGAGGCGTTCGCGCTTGCAGTGTTCTCGGCTGCGGCGCAGTCAGGCCGTCGCGTGAGGATACTCGACCGTCTCAATCAGCCTGCTGACCATTCAGTGAACATCTACCATCCGGAAGGAGAATACCTCAAGGGACTTCTTCTCTATGTAGAATAGTTTTGCAATTGTAGAATTTGTTCTTATATTTGCAGTCCCGAAAGGAAATATGGTGCGTTGGCCGAGTGGCTAGGCACAGGTCTGCAAAACCTGCAACAGTGGTTCGATTCCGCTACGCACCTCACGAAAAAGCTCAGGAATGTTCCTGAGCTTTTTCGTTTTCGTGGCTTTATGTTTATGCGTTATCGCTGGACGTCGAGTATGATACGACGGTAGGAAACGAGGGAGAAGGCCCCGTCGTCGTGGACCTCGCATATGATATGGAGAGACTGGCCGGCAGCGGACTGCGGTATCGAGATTTCGATGGCTTCGGAATCCGCGTTAGAGATAGAGAGTATCTGCTGGGCTCCGTTGAGGATAAGGTTGGTCCCTCTGTCGCCGGCTCTGAACGAACCTACGACCGCTGTACCGGCATTCTCCTGCTGCCACCATGTATACCTGAGCGAGTCGCCTTCGCTGTCATAGGACGCAGATGCGTCGAGCTTTACCGTAGAACCTGCGGCGACGCTTACATGGACCGGAACCGTCCCTTCCTTGACCTTGATTGCCTTTGCGCCCTCAGGTTCGATGCTGAGCTGTACGTGAGGGTTGGTGTTGCCCTTTCCCTCGTCAGCCCACTGCATCCTGGCCATGAAATCATTAAGCTCGTCTGGATAGAAACGCTCCTTGAAGTCCACCGAAATCGTGCGTACGGGCTCCTGCCAGCTGTTCCAAGCCTCTGTCTGGAGGTCTGGGCATATTCCGCGCACATGGAAGCCTGCCCAACTTGCCTGGGTAGGATCCTCGGCGTCGTTGAGACCGTTAGGCATGATGTTGAGGAAGGTGGGGGTATCTCCTTCCACGCCCCAGAGGTAGTTCGGATACTCGCTTCCGAGATTGCCCTTGGCCTGTATGTTCTTCTGATGCAGCTCCCAATTCTCCTTTCCGAGGTCGCACTGACGCTGCCATGCACCTTCGTCCCAGATGAGCATGAGGTCTTCAGGGAAGTTCATTCTCATCCACTGATGCGAGCTGTATGCACGGTCGAACCTGCGTGCGTAGACCATGTCCTGGTCAGATATGGTATAGACCCTGAATTTCCTGACGAACGCGGTCACATCTTCCTTGCTGCGGGTCTGCTGCACGCGCCAGATTGCCTGTGCGAGGGTGTTTGCACCACCCCATGAGCATACCCAGATAGGACGAGGGTCGTCCTCGTCGGCGAGCTTGATGAGGAAATCGCTGCCGGGGGTGTCGTTGTCTTCACCTATCACTCCTATGCCGGCTCTCTGGCTGCCCATCATCGCACGGCTGCGTATGTACTCGACGCTGGGCCAATATCCGAGCTCCTGCTGGCCGTTCTCCTTCTCCAGGGATCTGAATCCCTTCTGTGCAGAGCGGGCCTTGAGATTGTCGACGTCTTTGCCATACGCGTCGATGACCCTGGTCAGGTACTCTGCCCACTCGCTAGGGTATGGGTCGCAGTTCCATCCTATTGTCGTGATGAGCGCCTCGATCTCGAAGCGGTCTGCGTATGACATGAGCCTCACTGCCGATTCCATGTCGTCCGGCTCCACTTCCTCGGGACCTATGTCGGTCATTACTACGATACGAGGCTTCAGCTCAGCCTTGGGCTGGCTGCATGAAATGAGGCAGAGAGCTGCCGCTGCGAGGATGATGAGTAATCTTTTCATATTATTGGCGTGTCCTACAAATGTAGCCTTTTCTACCGATTAATTCCTATATTTGTTGGACAGACTATTACCCTGAACCCCTTCAGATGAGAGATTACGTGATAGCCCTCGACCAGGGCACCAGCTCTTCGAGAGCGATTGTTTTCGACCGGAACGGATATCCTATAGCCATAAGTCAGAAAGAATTCACCCAGTATTTCCCGAAACCGGGAATGGTGGAGCATGATCCGATGGAGATATGGTCTACCGAGTGCGCGGTTATGGCGGAGGCAATGACCTCACGTCGACTCAAGGGCTCGGACATCGCTGCCATAGGAATCACAAACCAGCGCGAGACGACCATAGTCTGGGATGCGAGCACAGGAAAACCGATCTACAATGCCATTGTCTGGCAGGACCGCAGGACTTCGGATTATTGCAGCAGTCTCAAGGCTGCGGGACACACCGACAGGATCAGGGAAAAGACGGGTCTGATCATAGACGCATATTTCTCCGGGACGAAGATCAAGTGGCTGCTGGACAATGTGCCCGGAGCGCGAGAGAAGGCTATGAAGGGAGAGCTGCGCTTCGGTACCGTGGACAGTTGGCTGGTGTGGAACCTCACCGACGGCAAGATCCATATCACCGACGTCACCAATGCGTCGAGGACCATGCTCTTCAACATCAATACCCTCGAATGGGACAAGGAACTTCTCGAACTTCTGGACATTCCTGAGTCCATGATGCCGAAGGTGTGCTCTTCGTCGGAGGTGTATGGACATACGATGCTCATGGGCAGCGAGGTGCCGGTCGCCGGAATCGCAGGTGACCAG
>NZ_JBAEER010000002.1:0-5097 GCF_056207615.1 Candidatus Cryptobacteroides sp.
GGAGGATATGCCCAGATGAGCGGCAACACGCCTACGTACATGTTCTTCCTCACCGACCACCTCGGGAGCGTGAGGGTCGTGGCGGACGAGAACGGAAGCGTAAGGCAGGTTAACCAGTACTATCCGTACGGAGACCTGATCGAGGATGCCCGAATGGTAGAAAGCACGTCAGACAACCGCTACCGCTTCACCGGCAAGGAACTTGCGACGGAAACCGGACTCTACGACTTCAGTGCAAGATACCTCGAGACCTCGATGGGAAGATTCACCACGATCGACCCGCTCGCCGAGAAGTATCCGTCTGTCAGTCCGTATGTTTATTGCGCCGGAGATCCGGTGAATAGGGTGGATCCGGATGGAAGAGACAGATGGATTATTAACCAAGATGGGTCTTTGTCGGCAATCGAAGCAGATAATACAATAAATACTATTCAAATCATTAGGAATGATGGTGATCATAGTGAGATATTCAATATTGCAAATGGCATAACTCTTTCCGTGGAGAATAACTTAGTCCAATTCTTGGCATCGAACATTCGAGATGGAATGTCTATATTTATGTATTTATCACAAAACACTAATGTCGGATATGGCATTGTAAACTATATAGATTTTGACACCTCAGATGGAAGAAATGACCAACGTATTCAAGAGTTATTATTTACAAAACTGAAGTAAAAACGGTAATCCAAATACTTAATATTTTCTCTTACCTTGCGGTGAGAATGTGGCGTTTTTGGGAAATTGACAAGTGGCGTATAGATAGTTTAACAGGCGGAATCGTTATATGGTCACTCTGTTTCGGAGCAATGCTCATTGACAGAAATAGCAGAGACGGTGCTATCTTAGTACCGGTTTATTATACCATAGCGATTATTTTTACGATTCTCATGTTCACGATTGACTATAAAGAATATGGGGATTGTGACAAAATATTTAGAGACCTCCCGACATATGTCCAGACAGTTATTATCATAGCGTGGTTATTTTGGGGCACACTGCCAATCATCTTACTTTTAATGTTTGCGGATGTCATATGATATAACATAGATGAGTTATCCTAACATACAACATCCGTTCGTGGCTCACGGGAATCGATTGGGACCTGTTCTCCGAGGGCATGCCGGGGAAGAGACAGCCCTTATACTTTTGTTCTGTTGGGGTGTTAAAAGTTTCAATATGTCAACGCTGTGGTGTGGGTGATTCCTATTTGTGCCGAAAAATGCGCTGTCAAATTGTAGGTTTTTGCGATATTGTTACTGTTGTATGATAGTTTGAAAGTGGTGTTCTGGGTCGTTAAAACATTGATTATGTTGATTTTTTGAAGATTTTTTATTTTGTTTTTAAAAAATTTAATTACCTTTATCAAAACAAATTTAACGAACTATGAAGGCAGAAAAAGTATTGAGCGATCTTAAGCGTCGTTTCCCTAATGAGCCTGAGTATCTCCAGGCAGTAGAGGAGGTCCTCTATTCAATCGAGGATGAGTACAATAACCATCCTGAATTTGACCGTTACAACCTCATCGAGCGTCTCTGCATCCCTGAGCGTGTCTATATGTTCCGTGTGAACTGGATGGATGACAGCGGAAAGATCCAGACAAACATGGGTTATCGTATCCAGCATAACAACGCTATCGGTCCTTACAAGGGTGGTATCCGTTTCCACAGCTCTGTAAACCTCAGCATCCTCAAGTTCCTCGCATTCGAGCAGACTTTCAAGAACTCTCTCACCACTCTCCCTATGGGTGGCGGTAAGGGTGGCTCAGACTTCAGCCCACGTGGCAAGTCAGACACTGAGGTCATGCGTTTCTGTCAGGCATTTGCCATGGAGCTCTCTCGTCATATCGGTCCGGACATCGACGTCCCTGCAGGTGACATCGGCGTAGGTGGACGTGAGGTAGGTTTCATGTTCGGTATGTACAAGAAGCTCACCAAGGAGTTCAGCGGTACATTCACTGGTAAGGGTATCGAGTTCGGTGGTTCACTCATCCGTCCTGAGGCAACCGGTTACGGTGTCGTGTATTTCCTCCAGGATATGCTCGCTACCAAGGGCCTTGACGTGAAGGGCAAATCAGTCCTCATCTCAGGTTCAGGTAACGTTGCTCAGTATGCAGCACAGAAGGTCCTCCAGCTCGGTGGTAAGGTCCTCACATTGTCAGACTCTGACGGATATATCTACGATCCAGACGGAATCGACGAGGAGAAGCTCAAGTATGTAATGCTCCTCAAGAACGGTTACCGTGGACGTATCAAGGAATATGCTGAGAAGTATGGCGTGAAGTACGTCGGCAACGGCGCTAAGCCATGGGGTGAGAAGGCAGACATCGCTCTTCCTTGCGCAACCCAGAACGAGCTTCTCGAGGATCATGCAAAGGCTCTCGTAGCTAACGGCGTGATCGCAGTCGCTGAGGGTGCAAACATGCCTACCTCACCTGACGCTATCAAGGTTCTCCAGGAGGCTAAGGTTCTCTACTCTCCAGGTAAGGCTTCAAATGCAGGTGGTGTATCTGTATCTGGTCTCGAGATGTCACAGAACTCAGAGCGTCTCTCATGGACTTCAGAGGAAGTTGACAACCGCCTCCGCGCCATCATGGACGATATCCATGCGAACTGCGTGAAGTATGGTACCGAGCCTGACGGTTATGTGAACTACGTCAAGGGCGCAAATGTTGCCGGCTTCATGAAGGTTGCCAAGGCAATGATGGCTCAGGGTGTATATTAGTAGATTCTCTCCCCAAGAACGAACTTATCTCCCCGAACACTTAACAAATTTTCCCCAATAAAGAAGAGGCTGACCCCAAGGGCCAGCTTCTTTAATTTTATCCCCGCTGCTATCGCAGCTGCCCCGAGGGGCATGCCGTCTACACTGCGTTACTCTATGTCCGTTACAGTAAGGTGACCATCAGTGACCTTGAATCTTACGTTGTGCCCGCTGAAGCTAAGTCCGTAGATCCTCTCCGGGTCGTCCTGGTAGGATGGGCGAGGGTCCAGGCTGAGCACTTCGCGAAGCTCGACCAGGAACCTTCCGTTGCGGGCGAAGCGTGATACCAGACCTTCGGGAATGGTGACTTCCACTTTTCTCTCAGGCAGAGTATCCACATATCCGCTTGCTGCCTCAGGATGGGAATCGGCGTAGGTGATGTAGGGTTTGATGTCGTAGATAGGAGTGCCGTCCATCAGGTCTGCTCCCTTGACCCAGATCACAGGTCCTTCGGCGCTGTCGAGGTCAATGTGGTCGATGCGCACAGAGGAGAGCCCGAGAGGATTGGGACGGAAAGGGGAACGGGTTGCGAATACTCCCATGGACTTGTTCCCGCCCAGCCTCGGAGGCCGTACGGTTGGCTGCCATGTGGATGACGCTTCCTCATTCTTGCCGCGTCTGCGATTTGCTGAGAATTCCCATATAAGCCAAATATAGTCGAACTCCGCAAGGCCGCGGAGTGCATCTGCGTTCCTGTACTGGGGCTCGAACACTATCCTCGCAGAGAGATTCTCCGCAAGGCCGCTCTGACGCGGGATTCCGAATTTCTCCGGGAACGCGCTTCGGATATGTGCGATTGGCTCGATTGTCATGTCGTTATTCGCAGAGATAGTCCTCGCCAGGCCTCTTTATCGGCTCCACGTGGATGTTGACTATGGTGTCGGCTCCGAATTCCTGCTTGAGCCTTTGCTCGATCTGGGAAGTGCGCGTATGAGCCATCCTGAGGCTTATCTCTCCGTCCATCCTGAAGTGCATGGATATTACGGATATGTTGCCGATACGGCGCGTACGCAGGTGGTGAGGCTCCTCCACGTCGGGATACTCTCTGACGATTGCAAGTATCTTTTCCATTGCCTCTGGTGGAAGCGACTTCTCCATGAGCTCGTCAAGTCCATCCTTCAGGAGCCTGATGGCAACCTTCATGATCATCGCTCCGACGACTATCGAGGCCAGAGGGTCGAGCACCGTCCATCTCTTGCCGAGGAGTATGGCGCCGCCTATACCGATGAGGGTGCCGACAGAGGAGAGCGCATCACTTCTATGGTGCCAAGCATTAGCTACGACGACAGGGGAGTCGATCTTCCTTCCCTTGCGGACGGTATATTGGTAGACCAGTTCCTTGAGGATGATGGATGCGAGAGCGGCCCAGAGTGCGAGCATTCCCGGACTCTCCAGCTCATTTCCCTGTACCCATTCAGCAATCATGATCGCACCCTTGACTATGATGCCGACTGCAACTCCTCCGAGAAGCAGTCCGATGATGGTGGTCGCGAGTGTCTCGTACTTGCCATGGCCGTAGGTGTGGTCTTCGTCATCCGGCTTGCTGCTGATCTTTACGAAGACGATTACTATCATGTCGGTGATGAAGTCTGAGAGGGAGTGGATGGCGTCTGCGGTCATGGCAGAGCTTCGGGCCAGGATACCAGCCACGAACTTGAATACGAGCAATGCAACGTTGATCGCACTGCCGACCAGCGTCACCTTGTAGATTTCTTTCTCTCTCTGACTGTTTTCCATCCGAATTCTCTTTTGGTGCATCAAATTTAATCATTTTTAGTTCATGGGCGGCTGAATGTCCTGGTACTTTTTTGATATGAGAGGCTTTATTCTTATATTTGATTGGCTATAAATGCCAACCAGATACTAACTACAACCAATACACTGATGAAAAGGATACTCCTTACTATCGCTGCGGGTCTCTGCCTCGTGGCATGTGCACCTAAGGGCATTCAGAAACCTTGGGATAAGGGTGGTTTCGAAACCCACAAATATCGTAACGTATTCGCCGAGATGGGTTATTCTCAGAAGGAGATTGACCAGAAGCTTGATGATATCTACAAGGAAGTCTTCGAGGGCCCTAACAAGGTATACTTCGAGGTCGGCGACTCTCTCGGATATGTATCCGACATCAAGAACTACGATGCACGTACCGAGGGTATGTCTTACGGTCTCATGATTGCCGTGCAGCTCGACAAGAAGGACGTGTTCGACCGCATCTGGAGATGGGCAAAGAAGTACATGCAGTATCAGGATGGCCCAATGAAGGGATATTTCGCATGGAGCCTCGCTACCGACGGTACCATCAAGGGTCGTGGCCCTGCATCTGACGGCGAG
>NZ_JBAEER010000003.1:0-16059 GCF_056207615.1 Candidatus Cryptobacteroides sp.
CTGCAGTATCTACTCCTTGGTACATCAGCGACGAGCGTCCTGAGGTATTTGCTGCAGCATTCGGTGTTCGCGGTAAGAAGATCGCTGACGGCGGTTGGGTACACTTCAGCGATGTTGCTGACTTCGTTAACCCTGCAACCCTCGTCAAGGCTAGCACCAAGGCTACATCACACAGCTCAGTTGAGGCTCTCAAGCTTGACAACAAGCTCGTAAGCTTCGAGAATGTGAAGGTTGCTAAGAAGACCAACAAGGTCGAGAAGGCTTCTGCACAGGTTAAGTCTAGCGCTAAGCTTGCAAAGAGGACTCTTTCCAAGTAATATCCTTTAGGATTTCATACGAGGCGGGCCGGATTAGTCCGGTCCGCCTTTTTATATCTACCAATTATTCCGTAAATTTGCGGAAAACCCAGACACAGATGAAAAAGACTAGTTTATGCCTGACAGCCATGGCCATGTTTCTCCTCGGAGCGTGCGCCAAACCGGAGTTTTCAGGTACAGCCGCGGAAGATAATGGTTATAAGGGACCGGCCGTGGAGCAGGAGATAAGCCCGGAACAGATGGAACAGGTGATGTTCCTTCCAGGAAAAGCTATCGTCAAGCTCTCGGAGGAGATGGCCCTTGCCATAGAGAAAGGCGTTCAGACGAAGGCCCTTGCAGGTACTGCCGAACTTCTCGGAGTATCCGGCATGGAGCGCGTGTTCCCGGACGCAGGTGAATTCGAAATCAGGACACGTCGCGAAGGACTCCATCGTTTCTACCTCGTCGAGTTCGACGAGACCATTTCGTATTCTGAGGCCAAGAAGCTTCTCGAGAGCGCGGAAGGCGTCGAGAATGTCGACCCATGCCGTCGTGAGAAGTCCATGGATTTCGATGATCCATATCTCAGCAGGCTCTGGGGATTCGTCGGTACCTACAACATCCATGTGCAGGAAGCATGGGATTATTGCGTCGGTGACCCGAACGTAGTCGTCTGTGTCGTAGACCAGGGTGTCCAGCAGGATCATGATGACCTGAAGTGGAACCTCTACGGAGACAATTACAACTTCGTCAAGAAGAATACCACCATCAATGCCGGAGACCATGGAACCCATGTGTCAGGTACCATTGCCGGTGTTTCAAACAATGGTATCGGCGTAGCCGGTATCGCCGGTGGTGACTACAAGGCCGGCAAGAGGGGCGTCTCAATCCAGAGCGCTCAGGTTTTCGATGGCAATCGATCTGCAAGCAGCTTTGCGTCTGCCATCAAGTGGGGTGCTGACCATGGTGCAGTGATCAGCCAGAACAGTTGGGGCAACAACTATGACTGGAACGGTGACGGCAAGCTTACCGGCAGCGAGCTTGAATATGCACTCAGCGACAGGATCGATGCGACCACGGCAGCCGCGATCGACTATTTCAACAAGTATGCAGGTTGCGACAATGACGGAAACCAGCTCCCGGGTTCTCCGATGAAGGGTGGAATCGTTGTGTTCGCAGCAGGAAATGACGGAATCTCGAACGGCGTCCCTGCCCACTATGAGGGATGCGTAGCCGTAGGTGCGGTCGCTTCCACCGGTTCTGTGACCAGCTTCTCAAATTATGGCGACTGGGTCGACATCTGCGCACCTGGTCAGAGCATATACAGTACCATCAGCGGAAATACCGTAGGACAGATGTCCGGTACGTCAATGGCCTGCCCTCATGTTTCGGGAGCATGTGCTCTCCTCGTCTCTTTCTTCGGAGGTGAGGGCTTCACCAACGAACTCCTCAGGGAGATACTCATCAACGGCGCTACCGAGAATTACATCAAGTACAACGCACATCCGGTAGGACCATACCTCAATGTCTATGCCTCTCTCCAGTACGGCATCGACAAGCTTAAGAGAGAAAACAACAACGATCCGGTGATCACCACTGACTATGAGGGCGACTTCGTGTTCCGCCAGTATCAGAGGACAATCACCATACCGTTCCATATAAGCGATCCAGACGATGACAAGGTTTCTGTAACCGCGGAACTCGAGGGTAGAGGAACTTTCGAGCAGGATCCGAATGATCCTGAGATCTGGAACTTCACCATCCTCTGCGAGCTCGTGAGCGACTTCACTCCTAAGAAAGCCAAGATCACTGCGAAGGATCTCTATGGCGGCGTCGCGGAGTATGAATTCAGCTACCAGGTGCTCAAGAACAACGCTCCTGTAGCGATCGGTAAGATCGACGATGTCATCATCATCGGCACCGACAAGGACTATGACATCAATCTCGGCGGACTCTTCAAGGATGATGACGGAGAGCAGCTCGAAATCAACGTGAAGGATCAGGCAGGTGCTCCTGCCGTACTCAGGCTCAATGGAGAAAAGCTTACCATCGACGCAAATTCATACGGATCTTCAACCGTATCCGTGTCAGCAGTCGACGGAATGAAGGAGAAGGCGACCATCAAGTTCAACTATCTCGTTCGTGCGAGGGACGTGCAGATGGACTTCTATCCTAACCCTGTAGTGGACATCCTCCACGTGCGTACAGGTCTCGTTGAGGAAGAAACCCGCATCGTGCTCGAGAATCCAGCAGGCAGCATCGTCTATGACGAGACCGTTTCCTGCAGCGCATTCCACCCTGCAGAGGTGAACATGAAGAATTTTGCCCCAGGAGTCTACACTATCCGTGTCGAGTTCGGTGGCCAGTCTTACGTGAATAATGTAGCGAAGCGATGAGAAGAATTACCATACTTACCATAGGAATCCTGTTCTGCGGCTCAGCGATGGCGCAGGAACTGGCATTGGGAACCTCACAGATTGCAAAGGATCCCGTTCTGATGGCAACCGCTGGTGCGGCTAGCGCATCTTCTCAGAACATCGCTCTCTCGGCTTTCAGCACTGCGGCCGTAATGCCTTTCAGCGAAGGTCTCGGTGACGTGGCCGTCTCTTATAACAGATGGGCCCCTGCCGGACAGCTCTCGAATCGCATCTCAGCCGGCACCGGATTCAATTTCGGAAAGCATTTCGCATTCTCCGTTGCCGGAGTCTATGGTACGGGCCAGGAATATGACGTTATCGACGATAACGGCGTACCTGCAGGAACCTTCAAGACCTCGGACATGATGTTCGGTGTAGGACTCGCAGCCGGACTCGGCGAGCATGTAGGTTTTGGTGTCAATGCGAAGTACATTCGTGAGACTATCTATGAGGACTTCGCAGCTAACGGAGTGCTTATCGATGCATCTTTCGCCTTCCACGCAAAGGGACTCAACGTGGTCGTGGCCGGTAAGAACTTCGGTCCGAAGGTCAAGGACAGCGACGGCAATGCATTCAAGCTTCCTTCGTCTGCGAACGTGGCTGCGTATTATGACCTCGTGATGGCCGAGAAGCACGATCTCGGATTCGCTCTCAGCTCGGATGTATTCTTCAACGGCGGCGTGACAGCAGCTCTCGGACTCCAGTATGCATGGAACGACATGGTGTTCGTACGCGGCGGTTACAACTACGCCACAGCGAAGGCTCCGCTCCCATCTTACGCGGCAGTCGGACTCGGCGCGAAGTTCTATGGCGTGAGACTCGACCTGAGCTACCTCACTGCCAGCAAGGCTCTCGGAAACACACTTGCAGTATCGCTCGGATATAGCTTCTAGGCGTTCGCAATACAATAAACGGATATGAAAAGAATAGCAATCATACTTGTCTCACTTGCGCTTTCTCTCGCGGCAAGCGCACAGCCAAAGGCCGTGGGAGTCGTTGTAAACGGTCTCGGAATGGAAGGTGTCGGAGTGTCATACCAGCATTATCTGGGAAGTGACGCATTTGTGGATGCAGTCGGTCTCTTCTCTTACGATATGGGCTACCAGATGGGTGGCAGGGGAGATGTCATCTTCGACTTCATCGTCAGCCGCCCTACCTGGGCCAAGGTCAAGGCAGCCTTCTATGTGGGTGCAGGTCTCACCGGAGGTTATGTCGGTGACGGTTATTTCACCTCGACCGAGAGGACACCGGAGGAAAAGTATGAGCATCTCAAGATTGACTGCGGCGGAGCCATGGTAGGTGCCGTCCTCAACCTCGGTCTCGAGCTTAAGTTCAAGTTCGGCCTCCAGCTCTCCATCGACCTCAAACCTGTCCTCGGAGCGCACTTCAACGACCATCTCTACCCGATCAAGGGTGGTGATCTCGGTTTCAAGAAGGTCGGCTTCTACTCGGACGGTCTCCTCGGAATCGCTCCTGGCATCGGACTCAGATACGCATTCTAAGAATCATATGGGGCTGACCAGAAGGTCAGCCTCTTTTTCAATATATACCATGAAGATCAAGACTATTCCCTTTGTTCTCGCAGCCGCTGCTGTGCTGGTATCATGTGCCCAGAGCGAGACACCTGCCCGTTACACAAGCCTCAAGGACGCTTTCGCAGACGATTTCATGATCGGCGCAGCGATCAGTCCGTTCACCATCAGCGGACGCAATCCTCAGGCCGAGGAACTTCTCCTAAAGCACTTCAACGCCGTATCTCCGGACAACTGTCTCAAGCCCGAGAGCGTGCATCCCAGACCGGATGTGTGGAACTTCCGTGCTGCTGATCAGTACGTCGATTACGCGGAGGAACATGGGCTCTGGAAGCTCGGCCACACCCTCGTCTGGCACAACCAGACTCCGTCCTTCTATTGGTTCAAGGATAACGGACAGCCTAAGAGCAGGGCAGAGCTGATCGAGACCATGCGCGAGCATATAGAGACCGTAGCCGGGCGCTATGCCGGCAGGATAGACGCATGGGACGTGGTCAATGAGATAATTGGCGAGTTCGGCGAATACAGGGACAAGGGCTGGGTGCATGCCTTCGAAGGTGACGGCTATGAGGTCGTGAGGAATGCATTCATCTTCGCTGACAAGTATGCTCCGGACGCAGAGCTCTACTATAATGACTTCAACGTGTGGAGACCGGCTCATGTTGACGGAATCGTCACCATGGTGAAGAAGCTACAGGCCGAGAACATCAGGATCGACGGCGTCGGCATCCAGGCGCATTGGGGACTCAACTATCCGAAGACCGAGTACATCGAGCATGCAATCGACACCCTCGCATCGCTGGGCGTGAAGGTTATGATCACCGAGCTCGACGTCGACGTGCTCCCTATCACCAGGGAAGGCCAGGTCATCGGCCAGTCGCTCACCGACCCTCTCTATCAGCACGAGGAGTTCAAGGAATATCTGGATCCATACCAGGATGGCATGCCGGTGGAAGTTGCAGGGCAGCTTGATGCACGCTACGAGGAACTCTTCGGCATCTTCCGCAAGCATAGTGCGCAGATCGACCGCGTGACCCTCTGGGGCATCACCGACGACAGCTCATGGAAGAATGGCTATCCTGTGCCGCACAGGACCAACTATCCTCTCCTTTTCAACCGCGACTTCACGGCTAAGCCTGTGGTCGAGACCCTTCTCCGTTAAAGAGGACTCCGTCTCCGTCCTGGTCCAGAGTGTGGGCCAGCTTCTCTATGTTGAGGCTTCTTGCTGAAGCGTCGACTATCTCCTTGTATATTCCTCCCTGTCTGTAGACCTCGTCAGGATCGCCGCCCTGCTCGACCCTTCCGTCCTTGAGGGCATAGATGGTGTCGCTGTCGATGATCTGCGAGATGCTGTGGGAGATGATGATCACGGTGCGGT
The DNA here is from genome assembly GCF_056207615.1 of Candidatus Cryptobacteroides sp. Lineage (NCBI taxonomy): Bacteria > Pseudomonadati > Bacteroidota > Bacteroidia > Bacteroidales > Candidatus Cryptobacteroides > Candidatus Cryptobacteroides sp. Next base: position 5,624 of record NZ_JBAEER010000003.1, read on the forward strand.
CCTTCTTGATCGCGTCAATGCTGGCCTTGATCTGCTCTGTAGCCACGGCGTCGAGACTGGCGGTAGGCTCGTCGAGGAAGATCACAGGAGGGTTCTTCAGGAACATCCTCGCGATGGCGACTCTCTGCTGCTGACCGCCGGAAAGCTGCTGTGCCTTCGATGCGAACTGCTGCGGAAGCTTCATCACCTGATCGTAGAGATAAGCCTTCTTCGCGGCCTCCACGACCTCCTCGAAGCTTGCATCAGGCTTGCCGTATCGTATGTTCTCTTCTATGCTTCCGTCGAAGATATGGTTCTTCTGGAGTACGAGTCCGATATTGTCGCGCAGGAAATGGGTGTCGTACTCCTTGAGGTCCACGTCGTCGAGCAGTATGCTTCCGCAATCAGGCTCATAGAACTTGTCCAACAGGTTGATGATAGTGCTCTTTCCTGCTCCGGAAAGTCCCACGAACGCGGTGATCTTTCCGCTCTCTATGTCCATGTTGATATCGTGCAGAGCCTTCGTGCCGTTAGGGTAGGTGAAGTCCACGTGACGTATCTCGAAATGGCCATGGACCGCGTCCGGACGGTATTTCCCGCTTGGCTCCTCGTCGCTCTCGGAATTGAGGATGTCGAAGAAGCTCTCCGCGTAGATCAGGGCGTCGTTCATGTCGTCGAAGATACGCTGGAGCTGGGTGATAGGTGCGGTGACGTTCGAGAAGAGCATCACGTGGTACATGATCTTACCTATGGTCATGCCCGGGTAGTCGATCAGCACGAGGTAGGCGGTGAGGATGATGATCAGCACCGTTCCTATCTGCCTAACGAAGTTCTTCAGTCCGTTGTAGTAGAAGCTGGTCTTGCGCACGCTCATCTGGTTTTCGCTGTAGACCGTCTGCATGTCCCACTGCTTCTCGCTCTCGATTCCCTCCCTGTTGAAGGACTTGATGACGTTCATGGACTCGATGATGCTCATGATTCCATGGCTCTTCATCTCGCGCGTGTCACGCATGTTCCTGCGCCACCCCTTGAGCTTCACCGCCTGACGGTAGGTGATCCAGAAGTAGACAGGGACGATGAACAGGGCGGTGAGGCCCACGTACACGTTCGCTGCGAACATCAGCACGAGTGCGAGCACGGCGCTGGTGAAAAGGGGCAGGAGGTCGATGAAGAAGTTCTGCACCGTCCTGGAGAGGCTTCCCACGCCCTGGTCTATCCTCGTTGTGAGCTTTCCTGTGTCGTTCTCGCTCCTGGAGAAGAACGCCATGCGCAGGGTCAGCACCTTGTCTATCATCCTTTGGGACATGTCCTTGGACACGAATATCCTCATCCTCTCGCCGTAGTAGTTCTGAGCGAAGGTGATCAGCGCTGAGAGCAGCTCCTTTCCGAGCAGCACGATGCTGATGATGGTAAGGATGGCGGCGGCCTTGGACCACTCGAATCCCGGCTTGCTGACCAGTTCGTTGACTGCGTCCACCGTCCTGTCGAGCACGACAGCGTTTACCTGGGCCATCAATGAGCCCAGCAGCGTAAGTATGAGCGTCGCCAATACGAGCCACCTGTATGGCTTCACGAACGGCGCGATGTTGCGGAATAGCTTTATCAGATTCATGGGGATGTCTGTCTATAAGGGGAAGGACTACTTTCCGGAACCGTCTCGTCCCATCCTCTCGTACCAACTCTTCATCACATAGAAGGCTCCCTTCTTCTCGCCCTTCTCGGAGACGAGTCCCTTGCGGTTGAAGTCGTCCTGTATGCCCTTGAGGAAGCGCTTAGGGGAGCGGAAGTCCTTCAGGATCCATGGTGAGGTTCCCGCAAGCTGAGGTATCTTGCCGAGCATCGCAATCTGGTGCTCATAGAGATTGATCATATATTCCTCGGTGAAGCGCTCGTTGACCTTGCCGTGGTTGCCGTACTTCGCTCCGCCGCCGAATTCGGTGATCACCACAGGCTTGTCCACATGGAATATCCACTCCACGCGGTCGCATTTCTCGGTGTCGCCGTTGTACCAGCCCACGTACTCGTTGAAGCTGATGAGGTCGGTCTTCGCGATTAGCTCGTCGTCCACATGGATCTTCGCATTCGCCTGCTCATTGGTCTCTATCGCCGATGATACGAGCCTCGTCGGGTCCAGTTCACGAGCCTTGTCGATGAGCTTCGAGAGGAAGGCGAGTCGCTGTGCGCCGCGCGGTGTCTCATTGGATACCGACCATATTATGACGTTCGCGCGGTTCATGTCGCGGGTGATCATCTCCTCGAGCTGGTTCTCGGCATTCTGGTAGGTGCTCTCGCTGGTCCAGTCGATGGTCCAGTACACGGGGATCTCGTCCCAAACCATTATTCCCATCTCCTCGGCGACCCTGACCATGGTCTCGTTGTGCGGATAGTGGGCGAGCCTGACGAAGTTGCAGCCCATCTCCTTTGCCCATCCGAGGGTCGTACGGGCATGTTCCTCGCTGAATGCGCGTCCCGAAGGTGCATTCGGAATCTCTTCATGGATGGCGATGCCCTTGAGGAAGATAGGCTCTCCGTTGAGGAGTATCTTGCTGCCCTCGGTCTTTATGGTCCTCAGTCCGATGCGGTCCTTGGTACTGTCGGTCTCGGATGCGATGGTGACGTCGTAGAGCTTAGGGTTCTCAGGGCACCAGAGCACCGGCTTCACCTTCTTTGGGAAGGCTGCGCTGAACTTGGCATATCCGTTCTCGTCCGCATGGACCCTGACGCTCATCTTCAGCTCGGCGATGTTGACGCTGACGTCCTGTCCGGGCTTGCTGCCGTCGAGCCTGATCCATCCCTCGATGCCTTTGCCGTCATCGCTCAGGCGCACGCAGTAGTCCCTGATGAAGGTTTCGGGAACTTCGATGAGCCTTACGCTGCGGGTGATTCCGCCATAGTTCCACCAGTCGAAGTTGACGGTCGGCACTGCGTCCAGATAGCGCTTGTTGTCCACCTTTACGATGAGGGAGTTCTTTCCGTCCTTGAGATTGTCGGTGACTTCGAAGTTGAATGGGGTATAGCCGCCGATATGGGTTCCGAGCACATGGCCGTTGATTCCGACCACGCTCTCGTAGTTTGCTGCACCGAAATACACGAAGTAGCGCTTGCCAGGCTGCGGTGTCGCCTCGAAGGTGCGGCGGTACCATATAGTGCCTTCATAGTAGTAGAACTTCGGGTTCTGGGTGTTCCAGTCGCCAGGGACCTGGAGCTTGTCCGACTGGTCGAAGTCGTATTCGATGAGCCTGGTCTTGTCCTGGAAGTAGTGCCTGTCCGCGAAGTAGGAACTTCTCTCGTCCATCGGGTTGCGACGGTAGTCGTAGTATCCGGTCTCATAGAGGTCGACCATGGTGTCCCAGCTACCGTCGAGCGAGGTCTGGGTGCGGTCCTGGACATTGATGATCTGTGGGAAGAGTGCAAGGATGAGCGCTAATATCTTCATCGTGTTCTGGGTGTTTAGATAGGTATGGCAAGTTACGAAAATTCGCGGTCAAATGCCTATATTCGCGCTATAGATTTTTCGTATGAGACATTTTCTTCTTGCGCTGGCATTGGTGGTCATGACCGCCTGCGGCACCGATTCATGGAGACATGAGGATACCTACACGGACGCATTCCGACTTTCTGGCGAGGCGAGGCCGGTGCTGAGCTTCGACGGCGATTCCGTCTACACCATCAGCAACTGGTACGGAGTTCCGGGCTACGACGTGCGCTTCGTGCTTGACAGCATCGACGATTCCACCACCATCGACATCATCGGCATCGACGACTACAGCAATGGCTTCTACTATGTCGAGACCGGTCTCGAGGACACTCCGATCGCGGGAATCTCTCCGGGTCTCTTCGAACCTAACCATACCATACTATCCGGATTTAACGGTGATTCGGACAAGGGTGTGCTCTGGTCCTATGTATACCTTTACGACAGCGACAGGAAGTGGGTCGGCGGTCACTACTATTACCTCTATTGGGGTGAGGCTCCGGCTGACCCTCTCTGGACCGTCAGCGGAAGATGTATCCTTCCTGGCGATCCGGAGGGCAGGGAAGGGGTGCTGAAGGCCTATGCTGACGGACATTACAGCATTCCTGACTGGTACGGCGTCGAGAAGTATGATCTCGATTTCTCCGTCCTTCCTGACGGCGGCATCAGGATGCTCGACTACTACGCAGAGGAAGAGGACGGCAGCGTATGGGTACAGGCAAGGCGCCCTGACCTCGGCGATCCTCTCGTCCCTCAGCGCTACTCCAACGGCGGCTTGGAGTTCAGCGGTGGTGCTGGTTCCGGTTCGGACTCAGCTTCCGGTTCAGCTTCCGGTTCTGGTTCCGGTACGGACTCAACTTCCGGTTCTGCTACTTCGATGGTTCAGGTGGCGCCAGAGCACGGAAGACTACATTTCGCGATGAGCATCTACGATCTCGACGACAACCCTATCTCCGACCCCGACCGCCCCGAGTTCGTCTTCGAGTGGTAGCGGTGGCTCTTCCCGCTGCCGCTTCAGTGCCTCTGCTTCGGCCGGCGGCAATGCCTCTGTTTCGCCCGGCGGCCGGAAAGCAGCAAGATGCAGATCGGCTGCGCTCCGCTTCGCCGACCCTAGTCCGGGCAAATGCATCTTGCATGCTTCCCGCCGCCAGAGTGGCACGAACGCCAAAAATCGACCTGTTCTTGGATGTCGTGCCAGCAAAACAGCGATTTTTGATCATTTCGCTGCCGCGAACGCCAAAAATTGACTGCTTTTTGGCGTTCGTGCCGAGCCTGATGGGAAAAGATACGCCATTCGACTGGGCAGAGACCACCCTGGTTATAGTCTTTGTGTAGGCGAAATGCGAAGAAAATGCTAACTTTGATTTCCGACTAGACTTGAAACTAAAAACCAAATACACATATGAGAGCTTTACGTTATATTTCCCCGCTGGTGCTCCTTACTCTTCTGTCGTGTGGAAGAGAGAACAATCAGTCCTTGGTGATCAACGATAAGGACTATTTCGAGGAGCAGGGTGTCAATGTCCTCGTTTATGGAAACAATGCACTGGGCGGCTTCAACGACGAGAAGAATACTGCCATAGAGGTGATCCAGCATGGCGTCAGGACGATCCAGGGCGGTACTGTCCGTCTCAACAGGACTCCGGAGCAGTGGGACCTTCTTCCTTCGCCGGTGAACTTCAACGTGGACAAGGGATCCAATACCATCACCGCGGATCTGCGATATGAGGAATATGACTTCGACTTCACGCTCCAGGTGACCGGCAAGGGCAAGGCGGTGGAGATCTCCGTACTCCTCGACAAACCTGTTCCAGAGAAGCTCGTCGGCGAGGCTGGATTCAATCTCGAGTTCGTGCCGTCGCAGTTCTGGAGCAAGTCTTACATAGTCGATGGCAAGACGGAACGATTCCCTAAATATGCGGTCAGTGAGACCGAAGTCCGCCCGAACGAGCAGAAGGCAGAGCAGTACAAAGGCTTCAAGACCTATGACGACAGGGGCACGGGAATGTTCGTGGATCCGCTTCCGCTTGCGTCCGGCCACAACTTCCTGATTGCACCGGAGGCGCCGGAGAGGATGATCAGGGTGAGCAGCGACGATGCTGTGATCGACCTTTATGACGGTCGTATGGTTGCGCAGAACGGATGGTTCACCTTCCGCAGCCTCCTTCCGGCGGACAAGACCGGCAAGGTCCTCACATGGACACTTGAGCCGAACGCAGTGCCTGGCTGGGTGAGGGAACCGAACGTCGGCTTCTCGCAGGTCGGATATGTGCCGGCTCAGCCGAAGATTGCAGTCATCGAGCTTGATCCTAATGACAGCCCTCTGAAGTCAGCGAAGGTGATGAGGATCATGGAAGATGGCAGCGAAAAGCTCGCCTATAGCGGAAAGGTCGACAAGTGGGGCGACTATTTCAAGTATGTATATCTCCAGTTCGATTTCACGAAGCTCAGCGAGCCGGGTCTCTACTATATCCAGTACGGTGACACCAAGACCGAGAACTTCATCATCGGTGACGACGTCTTCGACAAGATCACCGACGCGACCACGGATGTGTGGGTGCCTATCCACATGAACCACATGGCAGTCAACGAGGGTTATCGAATGTGGCACGGAGAGCCTTTCAAGGAAGGTTATTCGCAGGCGCCGGTGACCGACCATTTCGACAACCACTATCAGGATGATCTGAATGACACCAAGTACAAGCCTTACCAGCTGATTCCGGGACTGAATGTCGGCGGTTTCTTCGATGCCGGCGACTTCGATATGGAGACAGGCTCGACATCGACGGTCGTCACCAACCTCGTGAGGGCGTGGGAGCTCTTCCGCTCTGAGCGCGACGAGACCTTCGTCTCGAAGGAGCAGCGCTATGTGGACCTCCACCGTCCGGACGGGACACCTGATATCCTCCAGTACATCGAGCACGGTGTGTCCAACCTTGTCGCGCAGGCTGAGAACATAGGGTACATGGCACTCACGCTCTCGAACTCCGTCCTCGACAACTCCCACCACCTCGGCGACGCTGCTTCGATCACCGACGGGCTTCGATATGATCCGTCTCTGAAACCATATCAGATTTCTGCTGACGGCAAGAGGAGCGGTACCCCGGACGACATGTGGGCTTTCACCACAAGGCACCCGGTGCTTGACCTTCGTTCTGCCGCGACCATGGCAGCCGCGAGCCGCGCACTGAGGGGCTATAATGACGAGCTTGCTTCCCGCGCGCTCGCTCAGGCGAAGAGGCTGGTAGCAGAGTCGGAAGCGAATGCGATTGTGTTCAAGATGGGCCGACCATTCGCCGGTCAGCACGACGAACTCTCCACCCATGGATATCCGGACATTCCTGCGAACATCCAGCTCTATGCCGCCACCGGTGAGACAAAGTACAAGGCTGCTTTCGAGGCAAGGATATGGGATGCCCTCGAGAATAGCGTCTCAATGGCCCTCCAGCCGGCACTCGATGCAATCCCATACATGGATGAGGCGTACAAGGAGAAGCTTCGCCCATACGTGGAGAAGTATCAGGAGTATATAGAGACTCTCGAGAAGGACAATCCTTACGGCGTGCCTATCGGTCTCGGTACATGGGCTGGCAGCATCGCGATCGCCGATTTCGGTACGGCTGTTTGCTTTGCGAACAAGTATTATCCGGGAATCATTCCGCTCGATAATGCGTACAAGGCAGCAAACTGGCTCTTCGGTTGCCATCCTTACCACAACTACTCGCTCGTCGCGGCGGTAGGTGCGAACAGACCGAAGAACGTTTTCTACGGCAACAATAGGGCAGACTTCGCTGCCATTCCGGGCAATGTGGCTCCAGGAATGCTCCTCCATCGCCCTGACCACTTCGAGAACTACGACGACTGGCCATTCTTCTGGGCCGAGAACGAGGGTACCATCGTGGGTAACACCGCCTACATCATCTTCGGCTCAGCCTTCAAGGCTCTCGTGAAGGGTAATTAGTGCCCGGCGCTCTGTTGAGCGCTGGGTTCGAGCCCCTTCAATATGACCCGGTAAGTGGGTATACGAAAAAAGCCTCAGAGAAATCTGAGGCTTTTGCGGTGCGGAAGGGACTCGAACCCTCGACCTCCGGCGTGACAGGCCGGCATTCTAACCAGCTGAACTACCGCACCAGGCTGGTTGCTTGTTGTAAGCGGATGCAAATATAGGTAGAAAAATTGAATCTGCAAACTTCGCCCTCACTTTTTCTGAAAATTCGGTGATTTTTTGAATTTGGAAGCCTCTTCGTCGGCTTTTCTTTACTAATGGTGGGCTGAAATCGTATATTTGTACCATCTGTATGGTTGGGAAGAAATCATGAAAGTGGACAAGGCATATCTTGAAGGGAAGTTCGACGAATACAACGCCGAGATCTTCGCCGGTATCTTCGGGGGAGCCCTCGAACCGGTGGAAATTCGGCTGAGCAACGCTAAGTCTTTCCTGGGAAAACTGCAGTACAGGTATGTCAGGAACCTTTTCGGAAAGCTTACCGGACTTAAGGATGTCGCCATCAGGATCAATACCCGCTACGAGCTCTCCGAGGAGGAGATTCAGGATACCCTCATCCATGAGATGATCCACTGGTACATAGTCTCCCACCGAATCAAGGACACGTCCACCCATGGACGGGTGTTTCGCAAGATGATGGAGGAGATAAACTCGCGCTTCGGACGCCATGTGACCGTGTCCCACAGAAGGAAGGACGGCCCTTTGGTCGAGGCTGCACCGAAAGTCAGGGAGAGCATCTTCTGTGTGTCCCAGCTCAAGGACGGAAGGACAGGGCTGACGGTGGTCTCGCAGGCAAGCTATGCTCCTATCCGCAGATCCCTGCGCCGCATCTATCCTATCGTGTCCATGTCCTGGTACAAGAGCTGCGACCCATATTTCAACCGCTTCCCGCGCAGCCGCACGCCGAAGGTCTACCTGGTCGATCCTGCCGAGCTGGACGCCGCACTCCAGAACTCCGAGCCTCTAGGATAGACCTCATAACTTTCCTCATTACTTCCGTGATTGTAAAATAATGCGTAAATTTACGGCCCTCGGCATTGAGCCGAAGGACGGATTTGTAATGGAAGAAGGAAACATCATAGTAAAGCGCGCAAAGGTAAATAACCTCAAGGACATCACGGTGGAGATCCCTCGTGGGAAGTTCGTCGTGATCACCGGCATCTCGGGCTCGGGAAAGTCCTCCCTTGCCTTCGATACTCTTTTCGCGGAGGGCCAGCGTCGCTTTGCGGAGAGCCTATCTTCCTATGCGCGTCAGTTCCTCGGGAGGATGTCCAAGCCGGACGTCGAACTGATCGAAGGCATTCCGCCCGCCATCGCGATCGAGCAGCGCGTGAATATCCGCAATCCTCGCTCCACCATAGCTACCTCCACCGAGATCTATGACTATCTCAGGATGATCTTCGCCCGCATCGGAAGGACCTATTCTCCGGTCAGCGGCGAGGAAGTCCGTTGCCACAGCGCGAACGACGTGATGGACCATATCTTCTCGTCCGACTCGCCGGTGGCCTATATAATCACAGACATCGCATGGAACAGCCGTGAGGACAAGGTCGAGCTCATGCTCGCGCTCAAGGAGGAGGGCTACACAAGGTTCCTCGTGGACGGAAAGCCGGTCAGGATAGAGGAGGTGATGAAGAATGCCCAGACGGGGGAGTATCCCGAGAACGTGTACCTTCTGCATGACCGCGTGCGTACGGACATCGTACGTGAGGGCCAGCAGTGGGAGGACACTTCGACGAGGGTGCTCGGATCCATCGAATCTGCCTTCACCAAGGGTGGCGGCGCTCTTCTGGTCTACACCGACGTGCTGCGCCAGTTCACCAACCGCTTCGAGGCGGACGGCATCGTGTTCGCCAAGCCGGATGAGTATCTTTTCAGCTTCAACAGCCCTCTGGGCGCATGCCCGGTCTGCGGCGGCCTCGGAAAGATAGTCGGAATCAGCGAGGACCTCGTCGTTCCGGACAAGAGCATGACCATCTACGACGGTGCGATCGCGTGCTGGCGCGGAGACAAGATGGGGTGGTTCAAGAACCTTGCGGTGATGAACGCGGAGCGCTATGGACTGCCTGTGTTCAAGCCGTACTGCAACCTCACCGAGAAGGAGAAGTCCATCATCTGGGAGGGGCGTGCCGGCAGGACCGAGGAGGACAGCATCATCGGACTCAACGAATTCTTCGAGTGGGTCGAGAAGAACCGATATAAGATTCAGTACAAATACATGCTCAGCCGCTACTCTGGCAAGACCAACTGCCATTCGTGCGGCGGCAGCCGTCTCCGCAAGGAGGCTCTCTACGTGAAGGTAGGTGGAAAGACCATCCATGAGCTTCTGTGCATGAACGTGGACCAGCTCCTGGAATTCTTCCGCACGCTCGAGCTCAACGGATATGAGCATACCATCGCCGACAAGGCCATAAAGGAGATATGCTCGCGTCTGCAGTACATCCAGGACGTGGGACTCTCGTACCTCACTCTCAACCGAACTTCGAATACCCTCAGCGGCGGTGAGAGCCAGCGAATCAACCTCGTGACGGCGCTCGGAAGCTCGCTCGTGGGATCGCTCTATATCCTCGACGAGCCGTCGATCGGACTCCATCCTCGCGATACAGAGAAGCTGATCGGTGTGCTCAGGCGTCTGCGTGACATAGGCAACACCGTGGTGGTCGTGGAGCATGACGAAGAGATCATGCGCGCTGCGGACGTGCTCATCGACATGGGCCCGCGCGCCGGAATCGACGGCGGTGAGATCGTGTTCCAGGGTAAGCTCCCGAAGGATGCGCAGTCCCTCGAAGCTCCGGAGTTCAAGGACGCTGCGTCAAAGTCCCTGACCCTGAAGTACCTCAGCGGAGAGAGGCAGAGGTATGTGCGCGAGAAACGCAAGCCGAACTATTGGATCACGGTGGAGGGCGCGATGGAGCACAACCTCAAGGATGTGGACGTGAAGTTCCCTCTAGGCGTGCTTACCGTGGTGACCGGAGT
>NZ_JBAEER010000004.1:0-31434 GCF_056207615.1 Candidatus Cryptobacteroides sp.
ATCGCCCTTCTGCATCGTCAGGAGGGCGATTTCTGTCTTTATCCGTTGGCAAGTTCCGCAAATGGATAATTCTACACGTTCTTCGTGCTGGCCGTATAGCCATAAATAAATAGCATTGCCTCGGAACCCCGGTTCCGGGGCTTTTTTGTCATTTCGAGAGTCTGATTTGCTGTATCGGGAACGCGCATTGGTGTATCGGGAAAGCCGTTTGTGAATATTCTCCTTTGCAAGGGACACCTTTGCATCCGAATCAATCACACACGACGATGAAGAAGTTATACCGTATGTCCAATGAACCGGATGCCCGCGTCCTCAGACGTCAGGGCCGGTCGTCTCGTATTCCCAAACAGCATGCATCATGAAAAGACAGTACACTAGATTAACAACCGAGCGTTATCAGTTCGAGACCGAGGATTCTTTCCTCAAGGGCTCGGTGGAAGTCGACGAAGAGGTGGTGGTCGAAGAGTACCATGGATTCTTCTTCGACGAAAAGACAAAGAAGGACAAAGACTTCGGTCTTACGTTTGACGAATAGCCAAGAATGACTTATGAGAAATAGAAAGACAATGATGATTGCGGGGGCTGTGCTCCTGACAATGGCAAACATATTGTGCTCATGCCGGGTTGACGAGATTCCCGGCCTCGAAGCGCGCTACGTCTCTGGCGTGGTGGCTACCGAGAATGGAATCGAGACCAAGGCCGCAGCCGCGAGCCAGCATCTCCGCACCGTGGAGATCAATGAGGCTGGGCTCGACCTTTTCGTGACCCTTTCGCGCTCGGTCAATACATCCAACCCATTCAAGGGCGGAGTTGCGACCAAGGGTGCCATCATCTCCGAGGCCGGCATCGGCTTCAAGATGGCGATGGTCACCAATGAGGGAAAGCTCTATAAGGAAGGTACGGCAGAGCCATCGGGTACCGGTGATTATTGGTCCATGTACAGTGGCGGTGCGAAGGTCGAGTGGCCTTCGAATGCGGATGCCGGCACTCCTTACGACTTCTACGCCTTCCTGGGCGGTCAGCAGACCTTTACCTACGGCAGGCCTTCGCAGCTGGGTTACACCGGACCTACTCCGTCTCCTGCTGATGCGCAGGGAAAGACCGGTGATGCTGAGGCGATGCAGGATGTCCTCGTTGCATACACCGCCGATTTTGTCCATGATCATGCGACCTACGCAACCAAGGCCGGCCTCGTTCCACTCCACTTTTACCATGCGCTCGCTGCAGTGCGTTTCAATGTGACTCCGGACGTGCGTCGCGTGACCATCAATGGCATCGCGAAGGATGGAGTTGCGAAAGTCGTGGATGTTGACCCAACCGAAGAGGACGATTTCACCAAGGCCTTCGAATGGACCGCAGGTGAGACGAAGGTCAGCTATTCGCAGTCAAATACCGGCAATGCCGAGGACCTCACCTTCTTCATCGTGCCGCAGACCCTCAGCGAAGTGACCATCACCTTCGAGGTCGAGAAGGACGGCATCACCCACCAGATCACCACCAAGGCCGGAAACCTCGGTACCACCGCTTGGATCGCCGGCTACATATATAAGTACACAATCGACAGCGCCACCGAGGGCAACGTCGCCATCCGGGTGGTGGAGGAATTCCTGGCGAACGTTTCGACAAAGAACCACATTGGTGCTCGATCTTCTGCCCGTTCGACCATCTATGCACGTGCATACGTGATCGGCAACTGGTGCCTTGAGGGTAGCCATGTCGTCTACGCTCCATGGTCGGATAAGGATGTCAAGTACGAAATCACAGGTGATGATGCTCCGTGGTTCAAGTATGGAGACTACTATTATTGTAAGGATCCAATCGTGGCCTACACTTCGTCTGAAGACCTTATAAAGCAATATATCGAGAAAAAGACCAGCCGTCCGAGGGGTGACCTTCACCTCGAGCTTCATGTGCTTACTCAGGCAGTGGAGTGGGATGCTGCAAAGGCGAATGTTACCGCAGCATGGGGTCAGGAAGTTGCTTCACACTTAAATTAATAGGAGGATAGATCATGAGAAATACCATAAAGACAATAATTGCGTTGACTGTGGCTATCCTTGCCGCCGTTCCGACTTTTGCGGAGAAGAAGCCAGGCGAAGCCATCATCGTCAAGAAGGATGTAACCTTTGATTCAGAGGGCGAGGTCAAGTCTCTCGTTCTCGAGACCTATGTGACAGGTGATGGCGAGAATACTACCACTACTACCGTAACCACAAAGCCGATGGATGTCGTGCTCGTACTTGATGTGTCGGGATCTATGGATGAGTATACATATGATTCTGCGGGAAAAGGTAATGACCAGGCCGTTTTGAAGCGTTTGTACGAGTCAAAGACGGAATGCTACGTGAGTACATGGACGGGTCTGCGTAAAGTGACAATTGAGAAAAATAATAAGGGCGTTTATTCTGCAACCTATAAGACCTTTATCTTCTTCGATACATCTGTGGGTAGTGCTATCATCTATGCGAAGTCGACCATGAAGAAGATTGATGCCCTCAAGGTTGCATGCTCAAACTTCATCAACTCGATCAAAGAGAGAGCTAATGCAGGTAGCATACAGGTTGACCACAGGATTTCAATCGTAAAGTTTGCCGGAGATAAGAGGAATACCATTGGTAACGACATGAGCGGAAGTTCAAACTATTCTCAGATTGTTGTCAAGAATTCTAAGGATTACGATGCAATAAAGGCGACGGTCAATAGCTTCAAGGCTGGTGGCGCGACTTCTGTGGACTATGGAATGGATCATGCAAAGTCAATCATTGATGGCATATCTACAACCAGGGAATCAGTCAAGATCGTCGTGATGTTCACTGATGGTGAGCCTAACCATGGCAATGGCTTCGACAAGAGCGTGGCCAATAGTGCCATAAAGGTTAGTAAGGAAATAAAAAAGAAGGCGACCGTCTACACTGTAGGAACTTTTGATGAGGCCAGTGAAGACGTTGAGACATACATGAAGTATGTTTCGACTGAATATCCAGATGCAACAAGCCTTACGGCATCAGGAAGTACGCACAAGACTGACAAGGCGTATACGATGTTGGCTACGTCTGCAGATGAGTTGAATGATGTCTTTGTGACGATCAGTAAGACCGTGTCGTCTGGCGAGTCAAAGGCCGATTACTATCTCGAGACGTCAAAGGTGACTCTCCGAGATATCATAACACCTTATTTCCAGGTGCCTGAAGGAGCGTCAGTGACTTTCAAGACATCTTCGTTTGTAAAGCCGGATGCTTCGATTGAGAAGAATGGCGTATGGGGACCTCTGGAGAATGTAGAGGGTGTTTCATACAAAAAGACCAAGGACGCTCATGGAAACACCTATATCGATGTCTATGGTTTTGATTTCGATAAGAACTGGGTCGGTTATATTCAGACCAAGTCTATCGTGAACCGAGTGGAAACCGTAACAAAGACTGAAACTCACGGAAAGAAACTTATTATCGAGATTGCCATTGAACCGGACCCTAATTTCGATGGTGGTGAAGTCACCACAAATCTTGATGGCTCCGGAGTCCTTGTCGGTTCAACTGCTTATGGAGTACAGCCAATCGTGAAGTATCAGGTAAATCCGACTTTCGTGAAGACTCGTGCAGTCAATCTCGTCGTCAGGAAATCTGGACTTCAGCCGGGTGAGAGCGTACTCTATACGGTTACACGATCTGGGGACCCGGATTTCAAGCTCAATCTCGTCCTTATCGCAGACGAGAACGGTAATGCAGAGGCTAAAGCCAAGGTGGACTCCAAGAAGGGAGGCAAGCTGTATACATATACGGTGGTTGAGGATGGAACTTGGGCCTGGACATACTCGCCTGTGACGGTAAAGTCTAAGCCACTCTACAACACGATTGGCGCCTTGGACAACGTGTTTGACTTCGGTACCGCCAAATTGATCGCTGATCAGTCAAAGACATCTCTGAAGAGAGGATCAGATGCAGTTACTAATGTGTTCTTAAAGTAAATATCATGGAAACTATATATAGAAAAGTGTTTTGGGCAGTGGTCATGACCCTCTTTACCGCGTGCTCTGAGATTCCGATTGACCTTTTCCCCGGCGGAAATGGTGATCCAAGCGACGTCGTCCCGACAAACTATTATGCGGTAAACGGCGAGATGCATGCCATTAAATCAGTGGGCTTGTATGAGAGTGCTGAGAATTCCGGATACAATCTGGTGATGAGTGATGGTGAAGTCGAGCTCTGCGGTGGTTATGACAAGAAAGGCAACCGTTCATTCTCTCTTCTCGACGTGGATTTTGCTGCGTTCACGAAGTCTCGTGACATCGTTATAGGCGAGGACGAGATATCGGACGAAGACTGGTCGTTCTATATCTCTGAGTGGGATAAGGCCCAGCTCAAGGAGACTTTCTCGCAGGCTCCTGAGTCCGGTTCATATAGAATCGATATCAGCGGAAGGGAGATAAAGATTGACCTTGATGTAACCTTTGCAGGTAATCTGAATTACCAGGTTCATTATGAAGGTCCATATACGTCTGCTTCGGAGTACATCTGGTGCGAAATGTATGACGGAGGTTCTTTCTCCGTCCAAGGTCGTGACCATGAAGTGCAGTCAGCGCATCTTTTCCATGATGAGTCGAACTATGGTTATGAACTCAAAGTCAGCAATGGCGATCAGATTATTGCCGTGGACTTTTCTGGACTTTTGGTCGGAAGTAAATGTGTCATCGGCAAGGATGATGTAAATCCGAAGGCTGATAATAATTCTGTCTGGGAGTTCCGAGTGACTTCCGCAGAGGGCGAAAATAAGACCACCTATCTCAGCCTTGACGGAATGCTCGTGTCCGGATATGTGGATTGTCAGTCACTTACCGAAGATCATATCGATCTTGACGTTGATGTAGTGACCAATGATGGTCACGAGTATGAACTCCATTACCACGGAGCCTATACTGAAGGCCAGCACTACCAGAAGAAGCCGGTCCGTTGATTCGGCTTCAGTAAATACTTTGATACTATTCCCGTCCGATCAGGACAAGTGTGTATAAACTTGTTGTTGTGAGGCGGTGGCCCGATTGCCACCGCCTCTTTTTCTTATTTGCATACCGTTCAGGCCGTCATTAAGCCTTTTCTTTGGGAATCATCGGAAGGATTTTATAAATTTGCCAGCAGTTGTCGCTTTTGACGCGAGTTGGGACGGTAGAGACAGAGCCCGACCGGTGCAGCGGCTAGTGTCCGAAATCAGATGCAGCGACAAGTGTCCGAAATCAGCAAAGGATTGGAATTATGCAGATGAATGACGATCAGATTTTCTTTCCATCGTACCGTCCGAAGGATATGGAATGGGGTATGGTGTGTACTGTCGCAGGCCGTCAGCATTCCCCAGCCGTGTCGTCGTTGATGGCGGCAGCAGAATATCAGGCAGTTGCCGACCGCGGCCTTCAGGCAGCTCTGATTTCTCCGACCGACCGTCGTCAAAGTGCTATGACCGATCGCCGCTCTCCAGCCGCGGCGAACCCTTTCGGACGATATTCCGCATCGTCCGGAGCTATCCGTTCCGCGCGATACGTCAGCTCATCCGTATACAACAGCCGTTTCGCAGCGCCCTCGGAGGGAATCGAGTCCGATGACTATCAGATGGTCTACATAACCGCAGGACACGGATGGTACCGCAGCGAGAGCGCAGGTGAGCTCGAGGTCACCGAAGGTACGGTCATCTTCGTCTTCCCAGGAGAGCGTCACAGCTTCCTGCCAGATCCGGAGACCGGATGGTCTGAGATGTGGGTCGGCTTCAAGGGCGGCCAGCAGACCGATACCATGGTAAGCATGATCACCGATCGCAAGAGCCCTATCGTACGCATCGGCACCAGCGACACAATCTGCGACTGCTACAACCGTATCCTGACCATCTGCGCGATGGAGGGCCCCGGCCGCCAAGAGGCGATCTGGGGCTTCATCAGCTCCATCCTCCGGTACGTCCGCTACAAGTATATCAATTTCTCCGTCTCGACCACCCGCAACATCGACAAGATCCAGAGGGCGCAGGCCCTGCTTCGCGAGTCGCTTATGAACAATCTCTCTCCTGCGGACATCGCAGAGCAGCTCGGGATGAGCTATTCTCTGCTCCGCGAGCAGTTCAAGAAGTCGACCGGCATGTCCATGTCCGACTATGCCATCAACGCCCGCCACAATCTCGCCAAGACCCTGCTCACGACCTCCGACAAGACTATCAAGGAGATAGCGTTCGAGACAGGTTTCGAGTCCATGAGCCGTTTCTGCAGCTCTTTCCGCCAGCATGTCGGCATCACCGCGTCCGACTTCCGCAAGAAGAACCGCCGCTAGCCTGCCGCTGTCGTCCCTCGGCGCAGACCGCGTTGATAGAAAATGAGTTATCAACAAAAATTTTCGATAAATTGTTGAAAATTAAATGTTTATTCGTATATTTGCAGCCCGCCAAAATGAATGGTGGAGTGTAATTTATTTATAATCAATTAATTAACAAACCAATGCCTGGATTAATTGGAAAGAAAATCGGAATGACTTCCGTTTTCGGTGCCGATGGAAAGAACCTTCCATGCACCGTTATTGAGGCTGGTCCATGTGTTGTCACGCAAATTCGTACAGTAGAGAAAGATGGTTATGCCGCTGTACAGCTTGCCTATGACGAAACTACTGAAAAGCATGCCAGCAAGGCTCTCAAGGGCCACTTTGAAAAGGCAGGAACCACCCCTAAGCGCAAGCTTGTCGAGTTCAAGGCAAACTTCGCACAGGATCTTAAGCTCGGTGACGTTCTCTCAGTAAGCGACATCTTCGCAAACACTGAGTTCGTAGACGTTATCGGTACTTCTAAGGGTAAGGGCTTCCAGGGTGTTGTAAAGCGTCACGACTTCCAGGGTGTAGGTGGAACTACTCACGGTCAGCACAACCGTCTCCGCCACCCAGGTTCACTCGGTGCATCTTCATGGCCTTCACGCGTGTTCCGTGGAATGCGTATGGCTGGTCACATGGGCAACGCCAGGGTTAAGGTCTTCAACCTTCAGGTTATCAAGGTAATGCCTGAGAACAACCTTATCGTAGTAAAGGGTTCCGTACCAGGAGCCAAGGGTTCTTATGTAATTGTGGAGGATTAAGGTATGGAATTGTCAGTTTACAAAATTGACGGATCAGAGTCCGGAAAGAAGGTCGTTCTCGATGAGCGCATCTTCGGTATCGAGCCTAACAACCACGCTATCTACCTCGATGTAAAGCAGTACCTCGCTAACCAGCGTCAGGGAACCTCTAAGTCTAAGGACCGCAGCGAGGTTGCTTACAGCACCAAGAAGATGGGTCGCCAGAAAGGTGGCGGAGGAGCTCGTCATGGTTCAATCAAGTCAGGTATCTATGTAGGTGGTGCAAGCATCTTCGGCCCTAAGCCACGCTGCTATCGCACCAAGCTCAACAAGAAGCTCACACAGCTCGCAAGATTCTCAGCTCTCTCATATAAGGCTCAGGAGAATGCAATTACTCTCGTAGAGCCATTTGCAATGGAGGCTCCTAAGACCAAGGAGTTCATTCAGATCCTTAACAACATTAAGGCTAATGGACGTAAGACCCTCGTAGTGCTTCCAGAGAATTCTGCAAACATTTACCTTTCATCACGTAACCTTCCTGAGGTTAAGGTCATCACTGTAGATGAGATCAACACTTACGCTATCATGAATGCAAATTCAATGGTACTCGTTGACGGTGTACAGGAGATCCTCGCTTCAAGAATCAAGTAATTTGAGAGATGGGAATTTTAATTAAGCCAATCGTAACTGAAAAATTGACGGTTCAGGGCGAGAAATTGAACCGCTACGGTTTCTATGTAGACCGTGAAGCTAACAAGCTTGAGATCAAGGCTGCCGTTGAGCAGGCTTACAATGTTACCGTTGCTGACATCAACACTGTCAACTATCACGGTAAGAAGAAAGCTCGCTACACCAAGGCAGGTATGCTCAAGGGTCGCACCAATCACTTCAAGAAGGCATATGTGACTCTTGCTGGTGAAGATAAGATTGATTTCTACGAAAACATTTAATGTAATATCGTCATGGCAGTTAGAAAATTCAAACCATGTACCCCTGGTACAAGAAATAAGGTAATTTCCGCTTTTGACGACATTACCTGCAAGACTCCTGAAAAGTCACTCCTCGAGCCTCTCAAGAGCTCTGGTGGACGTAACAATCAGGGTAAGATGACTATGCGTTACATCGGCGGCGGTCACAAGAAGATGTACCGTGTGATTGACTTCCTCCGCGACAAGGACAACTGCGTTGCTACCGTGAAGACAATCGAGTACGATCCAAACCGTTCAGCACGTATCGCATTGGTACAGTATGAAGATGGTGAGAAGAGATATATCATCGCTCCTAACGGTCTCAAGGTAGGACAGCAGCTCCTTTCAGGTTCTGGTGTTGCTCCTGAGGTCGGTAACACACTCCCTCTTGGTGAAATTCCGCTCGGTACTCTCGTACACAACATCGAGCTCCGTCCTGGTCAGGGTGCTGCAATGGCACGTTCTGCAGGTGCGTTTGCACAGCTCGCTGCTCGTGAGGGCAACCACGCAATCCTCCGTCTCCCTTCAGGTGAGACCCGTATGGTTCTTTGCGATTGCCGCGCGACTGTTGGTACTGTATCGAATCCAGACCACAACTTGGAATCTCATGGAAAGGCAGGACGTAGGAGATGGCTCGGTCGTCGTCCACGCAACCGTGGTGTCGTAATGAACCCAGTTGATCACCCAATGGGTGGTGGTGAAGGACGTGCATCCGGAGGACATCCACGTTCTCGCAAGGGTCTGCCAGGTAAGGGCTACAAGACACGTAATCCTAAGAGCACTTCCAACAAGTTCATCATTGAAAGAAGGAAAAAATAACGGAATAAATTAAGAGATTATGAGTCGTTCATTAAGAAAAGGTCCTTATATCCAGGAGGCCCTCGAAAAGAGAATTCTTGCTATGAATGAAGGTAGCATGAAGAAAGAGGTTGTCAAGACTTGGTCACGCGCAAGCATGATCTCTCCTGACTTCGTAGGTCACACCATCGCCGTTCATAATGGAAACAAGTTTATTCCTGTTTACGTTACTGAGAACATGGTAGGCCACAAGCTCGGTGAGTTTGCGCCAACAAGAACTTTCAGAGGCCATTCAGGCAATCGTAAATAATTATAGAAGAGAATCGTAATTATGGGAAAGCGTAAACATGAAATGGCTGAGCGCCTGAAAGCTCAGAAGAAGGTCACAGCGATTGCAAAGCTGAATGACGTACCTACCTCACCACGCAAAATGCGCCTCGTTGTGGATCAGATCCGCGGCGTAGAGGTGAATAAAGCACTCGATATCCTCCACTTCTCAAAGAGGGAGGCATCTATCCGTCTTGAGAAGCTCCTCCGTAGCGCCATCGCTAACTGGGAGGCTAAGAATCAGGACAACGTTAAAGCACTTGATAATGGCGAAGTCATCGTTAAGACCATCATGGTCGACGAGGGTGCAACACTTAAGAGAATCCGTCCATGCCCTCAGGGTCGTGCCGGCCGTATCCGCAAGCGTTCTAACCACGTCACTATCATTCTCGACACCAAAAAACCAGTGGAGGAATAAATAATGGGACAGAAAACTAATCCTATCAGCAACAGAATCGGTATCACCCGTGGTTGGGACTCTAACTGGTGTGGTGGTAACTATGCGGAGAAGATCAAGGAAGATTACGATATCCGCAAGTATCTCGTAAACCGTCTTGCAAAGGCTAGCCTTTCTAAGATCGTCATCGAGAGAACTCTTAAGCTCATCACTGTGACAATCCACGCAGCTCGTCCAGGTGTTATCATCGGTAAGGGTGGCGCTGAGGTTGACAAGCTCAAGGAAGAGCTCAAGAAGGTAACCAGCAAGGATGTGCAGATCAACATCTATGAGGTTAAGAAGCCTGAGGTTGACGCTCACATCGTTGCAGACAGCATCGCTCGCCAGATCGAGGGACGTGTTTCATACCGTCGTGCCATCAAGATGGCTATCTCATCTACCATGCGCGTAGGTGCTGAGGGTATCAAGGTTCAGATCAGCGGCCGTGTAGGTGGCGCCGAGATGGCCCGCAGCGAAATGATCAAGGAAGGACGTACTCCTCTCCACACTTTCCGTGCAGATATCGACTATGCACTTGCAGCGGCTCACACCAAGGTAGGTGTTCTCGGTATCAAGGTATGGATCTGCAACGGTGAGGTTTACGGAAAGAAGGATCTTTCACCTAACGCAGGCATCGCTGCTCAGCAGGCTGCTCAGAACCAGAGCCGTGGTGGCCGTAATGAGCGCCGTGGTGGTCGCAATGACCGTCGTGGTGGCCGTGGTGACCGCAGAGAGAGGTAAAATTCTCCAAATTTATATAGAGAGGACGGCAGTAATGTCGTCCTCTTTTTCTTATATTTGCCGCCAAATTATGAAAACAATGAAACTCATCAGAATGGCAGCACTTGTCGCTGTCGCAGCATGCGTAACAGTCGCATGCAACAAGGTCTCTAAGACCACAACTCTTTCAGGACAAGTTGCCTGGGGCGTAGAGGATGTATACATTTCCATTCCTGCAATCCAGTTTGATACTACCGTTGTCGCTCAGGACGGCAAGTTCAGCGTGGTCATCCCGACCTATCTCAACGGAATGTCCTCTATCGAATGCGGAGCGGAGGGCATGCAGTTCATCGCTGACGGAACTTCTCTCACCGTCGACTTTGAGAACGGAACAATCTCTTCAAACAAGGGCAAGAGGTCTATCCAGGGCCGTTATAACGACGTCGTTGAGACTTTCACTGCCTTCAACGAGGAATATAACACAGGCGCTTATGAGATCTTCTATGACGAGAACCTCTCCGACGAGGAGAAGGAGTCAAAGCTCAACGACTTCTCGAACGCAAAGATCTCCGAGCTCAAGGACTATCTCCAGGGCGTGATCAAGAAGAACAAGTCCAATTATCTCGGCGTGACTGCATTCTCGCAGGCTGCCATGCTTGCAGACAACGACCTTGAGATACAGAGCTATCTCGATCTTCTCGACGACGAGATGAAGAAGATAGATGAGGTCGCTCAGTTCATGAACGCAATCGAGATGCGCGGCACTACCGGTGAGGGCACCATGTTCACAGACTTTGCCGTTAAGGCTGTCACCAGTATCGAGAATGGCCAGGAGAAAGTGGAGACCGTCTCTCTCTCTGACTATGTCGGCAAGGGCAAGTACATCCTCGTAGACTTCTGGGCAAGCTGGTGCGCACCTTGCAAGGCGGAGATTCCGAACATCATCGATGTGTACGACAACTTCGCAGGTGACAAGTTCGACGTTCTCAGCATTGCAGTCTGGGATGAGCCTCAGGAGAGCTATGCGGCTGCAGACGAGCTCGGAATCATCTGGAACCAGATCGTATGTACAGTGGAGGACCGCTCAGTCCCTACCGACACCTATGGCATCGACGGCATTCCTCACATCATCCTCTTCGGTCCTGACGGTACCATCGTAGCGAGGGGCCTCCGTGGTGAGAACATTGCCGCAAAGGTATCTGAGGTACTCGGCTTCTAAGAGTCTTTCAGATCATTGAGAATACGGGCCGCAAGTTCCGGTCCGACCAGAGCCGCGACATCTTCCAAAGGTGCCGCGGCTATTCTTGCTACGGACCCGAAATGGAGAAGGAGCCTCTGTTCGGTCTTCTCGCCGACGCCCTTGATGTTGCGCAGTGCAGACTCGAGCTGAGCCTTGCTGCGGCGGTTTCTGTGGTGGGTGATACCGAAGCGATGGGCTTCGTCTCGAACGCGCTGCATGAGCTTCAGAGCCTGGGAGTTCCTGTCGAGGAAAAGAGGGAATGGGTCGTTCACCCTGATAACCTCCTCAAGCCTCTTTGCGAGACCCACTACAGTCAGGCGGTCTGTGATGCCGAGTTCCAGCAGAGCCTCATAGGCGAACGCGAGCTGTCCCTTTCCACCATCGATCACGATGAGCTGCGGGAGGTCGTCCGGAGCTTCGTCCAGCATCCTCGAGTAGCGCCTGTTGACGACCTCCTTCATGGAAGCGTAGTCGTTTGCGCCCACGACAGTCTTGATGTTGAAATGGCGATAGTCTTTCTTGCTAGGTTGGCCTCCTCTGAACACGACGCACGAGGCGACCGGATTCGTTCCCTGTATGTTCGAGTTATCGAAACACTCGATATGTTCCGGGAGCACGCTCATCCCGATCGAATCTCGCAGTTCCTCCAGCACCTTGCGGTTGAATGCATCAGGGTCGCTGTGCTCGCTCTGACGAAGAGCATTTGCACGCATCTCCTTTGCGTTCCTTGCCGAAAGCTCAAGCAGCGAGAGTTTGTCTCCACGAACCGGAATCCTGAACTCGACACCGTCTATCTCCATGTCCGGGAGGAAAGGAACGAGCACCTCCCTTGAGAGCGATCCGAACTTGGACTCGATTTCTCCGATGAAGGTCGCGAGTATGACCGCCGGCTCTTCCTCGATGCGCAGCTTGAATCCGAGGTTGAGGGACTGGATGACAGCTCCGTTGCGCAGCCTCATGAAGTTTCCGTATGCGTCGTTGTCGTCCGTGACGATGGTGAAGACATCGATGCTGCCGGACATCGTGCTCATGATGATGGACTTGCTGTAGTGCTTTTCCAGTGCCTGCATCTTGTCCTTGTACACGGCGGCAGCCTCGAAGTTCAGCTCGCCCGCAGTTTCCTCCATCAGGGCGCGGTAATGCTGGATCATCTCCTTGCCGTCGCCCTTCAGCAGGCGCACGATCTCCTCGATGTTGTCATTGTATTCCTTCTGTGAGATCTTTCCGATGCAGCAGCCCTTGCACTTGCCGATATGGAAGTTCAGGCATGGTCTGGTCTTGCCGCGAAGTATGGACTCGGAGGTGATCTTCTGCTTGCAGTTGCGAAGAGGGTAGAGGTCCTCGAAGAACTCGAGCAGGTGGTACGCGTGCTTGACCGAGCTGTATGGACCGAAATAGCGAGAGCCGTTCTTGACGACCCTGCGGGTGAGGAATACCTTCGGGAACTCGTCATTGGTGATGCATATCCACGGGTAGGTCTTCGAATCCTTCAGAAGGATGTTGTACTTGGGCTTGTACTGCTTGATGAGGTTGTTCTCCAGCAGCAGCGCATCAGATTCGCTCTCGACGACGGTGAACTGCGCGTCGGCGATCTTCGAGACGAGGATGGCGGTCTTCGGGGTGAGCCTCGACTGATCCACGAAGTACTGCGCGACCCTCTTGTGCAGGTCCTTGGCCTTACCCACGTATATCACAGTGCCCTCGCTGTCGTAGTACCTGTACACGCCCGGCGAGTGCGGAAACAAAGCAATCTTTTCCCTTACTGTCATACCTATGCAAAGATAAAACATTTCGTATCTTTGCCACCATGAAAAAATCAGTACTCGACACTTTCGACTGGCTCCTCATAATTGGAACCTTGGTCTCGACAATATGTTTCGCCGTCTTCGGCATAGGAATCGGCAATGCCGTGAGCGACTATGACTGGTGGATCACCAGCATCGCTGCGGTGCTCAACATCATCTGCGTCGTGCTTTCCGCGAAGGGCAGCTCGCTGAATTTCGTATTCGGCTTCATCTTCAACATGATGTATACCTACTACTGCATCCAGACCCACCATTTCGGAAATGCTGCGGTGTATGGACTAGTGTTCCTGCCGATGCAGGTGGTGGGCTGGCTCCAGTGGAAGAAGCTCGGTACGACCGGCGACTCGGATCAGGTTGCGGCCAAGAGGCTCACCAGGAAACAGGCCCTCATCGTGACAGCAGCCTCGGCGATCATCGTGACTGCATCGATCTTCATCCTCAATGCCGTGGGTGGCAGGGATGTGCTTCTTGACTCCGTGCTTATGGTGCTCTGCGTCATCGCGCAGGTGCTTCTCACCTTCGCGTTCATGGAGCAGTGGTATCTGTGGATATTCATAAACGTGCTTACCATCACCATGTGGGCCGTATCTGCTATGGGTGGAGACGGAAAGATGACCGACTACAATCTCGTCATCACCTATATCTTCACCTTCATAAATTCGCTCAACGGTCTCCGCGTATGGATGAAACTGAGCTCCGGGGAAAGGGCTTAAGAGTAATTTGGGCCAAAAAGTCTTTTATTTCTCGTAAATTATTGCTTACTTTGCGGATGTTCGGTCAGTTTGGCCGCGTAGTTTGAAACTAAAACAAGTACAATATTATAATTATTAACTAAACCTAATTTGTTATGTCAGAAGTAGCAAGCAAAGTAAAGGAGATCATCGTTGACAAGCTCGGCGTTGATGCAGCAGAGGTCACTGAGACCGCTAGCTTCACTAATGATCTCGGCGCAGATTCACTTGACACTGTAGAGCTCATCATGGAGTTCGAGAAGGCTTTCAACATCTCTATTCCAGATGATGAGGCTGGTGAGAAGATCCAGACTGTCGGTGACGCTATCGCTTACATCGAAGAGAAGATCGGTTAATTCTTTTTGAATACACCAAAAAAGGGGCTGCTCAATCGAGCAGCCCCTTTTTATATTTTCTATTTGAGTGCCTTGTTGTAGGCGTAGACTACAGTGATGGTCGGAACCCTGCCGTTGCTCTCAGGTCCGTTGAGGACGCCCCTGTAGTAACGGTCCCTGTCGAGCTCGTCGGTAGCCTTCTTTGTGCTGCCGCTCTGGTTCGAGAACATGTTCTGGTACATCATCATGCTATAGTAGTTGTTATAGCCATAGCCGCCATAACCGTATCCGCCGTAACCGCCATATCCACCGTAGCCATATCCGCCATATCCACCGTATCCGCCGTAGCCACCATATCCACCGTATCCGCCATAACCGCCGTACATGTTGTTGAGGTAGTTATAGTACATGAGCTGGTTGTAGTAGTCGTCCTCCGAGCTGCTAGTGCTCTCCTCCACGTCAATCTCGGTCACGATGATAGTGTTCCAGATGTCAAAGTCAGCGAGATCCTCGTCGGTCGGCTGAGTCTTGTCCTTGTGCCTGAGCCAGATGAGCTTCTGGGTGTGGAAGCTGATGTCAGGTGAGTATACGAGGTTCGAACGGTCGATTGCACCATGGTCCTCGCCTGAGATTGCCGAGTCGGTGAGGTTCGCATAAGTCACGATGGTCTCTCCGTCGTCGTCAGTGGTGACGATGCGCCTTACCGGGCTGAGCGTCTGAGGGTATCGTATCATCTCGGTATAGTCGGCAGGGAACTCGAATGGCATGGTGATCGTCGCCTTGTTGATCACGATGCTGGAGTCGTCAGGGTTGATGCCCTGAGCGGCGAACTCTTCGCGGAGACGGTTTCTGATCTCCTTTGCAGAGATGACTGGCTTGAGTCCGGTTCCGCCTTCTACATATATGACGTCACTTGCGCGACCCTCCTTGACGAGATCCTCAGACTCGGTCGCGTTGAATGCGAACTGGTCTGGCATGTAGCTTTTCGCGATGTTAGGGAAGTCAGTAGCTCCGAACATGAAGAGGATGGAAGTGTCCTTCCTTTCTCCCTTGTAGGTTGCGGTGAACTTGAGCTCTGCGAAGTTGCCGCTCACATATCCGTCGGTCTGTGCGATCTCCACGTCGAAGAAGTTGTACCTTCCGCCCTTGCCGATAGGCTCGTCACAGGTCATGAAGATGCCTGGGAACTTATCCCTGTGATGCTTCACAGAATCGATCACGTAAAGTCCGTCCTTGTTTCTGAGATCGAGCATCCTCTTGAACTCATCCTCGCCGAACTTCTTGGTGAAGCTGAAGGAGAGAGAGTCGCCGCCGTCGTATACTGGAACACCCTTCGAAATCCTCTCGCATGAAGCGAAAGACGATCTCTTGAGGTCGTCGGTATACTTGATCTTGTCGTCCAATGCGATGCCCGCATCCCTGAGGGAGTAGACATATATGTTCTGGAGTATCTTTGCCTGATCGTCCTCTGCGACGGAGATGGTGTCTCTCTGGAATGAGAGATGGAAATCCCTATATACTGGATTGACGCCGAAGTCGAGGGTGTCGGTCACCGGGATGAGGCTGAATGCGCTGCTCTTTACGCTGAGGCCGAAGAGGTCGTCGCGCAGCGCACCCACCGTGATACGTCTTGAGCTGTATCCTGACATGTTCGAGAGCTTCCTCATCTGGACGTCTTCCAGAGGGAAAGAGACCACCTTGACCTCATATTGCTGCTCGATAGGTATGTAGGCATTTCCAAGGTCGGTGTCTACGTTCACGCAACTCACTGCGCCCATGCAAAGGACACCGAACAGATAGTGTTTCAGATTCATTTTAGAACTGGTCGTAAAAACTATTGTAATCTTCAATGTACGAACCGTCGGCGACCTTCGCTGCGTCGTAAGGGAGAACAGGGAGTCCGCTCTCGCTCACGCTCTTCACGATGCTCTCGGGAAGCTTGTCCGAACCGAGAATGATGCCGTCGGAGTAACGAATCGCCAACTGAGCAAGTTGTGTGCCAGTCACGTTCTCGTCGAGGTTGACGTCAGATGGTTCTATGTTGCCGAAGAGAAGCTTGTCCTTGAAGTCAGCAGGAAGCTTGTCGTCCATGACTTCGTCATAGAGTGAAAGCACAATCTTGCTGTCCGTGAAGATAGGGTCGTCCTTGTACGCTTTCTTGAGGTAGAGTGGGAGGAGGTGGGATATCCAGCCCTGGCAATGGATGATGTCAGGAGTCCAGCGGAGCTTCTTTACGGTCTCGAGCACTCCGCGGGCAAAGAAGATGGCCCTTTCGTCATTGTCCTGGAAGAAATTGCCGTCTGCATCGGTGTACACCTGCTTGCGGTGGAAGTAGTCCTCGTTGTCGATGAAGTACACCTGCATCCTGGCAGCCGAGATTGAGGCCACCTTGATCACGAGCGGGCGGTCGACATCGTTTACGATGATGTTCATGCCGGAAAGACGGATCACTTCGTGAAGCTGATTCTTGCGTTCGTTCACACAGCCGTAGCGTGGCATGAACGAGCGGATCTCCTTCTTCCTCTCCTGGATACCCTGAGGAAGATAGCGTCCGATGTTTGCAATCTCAGACTCCGGTAGATAAGGGAATATCTCCGAATTGACGAAAAGCACTCTTTTTACCTCTCCCATAGTCTAAAATTTTAAGGACATATATGCAACAAAGTTAAGAATTTATTTTTGATTTTACTATCTTTGAGCCTTGAACCTGTCGCGTAGAAGAACGATTTCATGGCTGAAAAGGACAATATCATAGGTAAAAGACTGGTCAATGCGTACCTGTCCTCGGTGATCAGCATCTCGCTGGTCCTCTTCCTTGTCGGTGTGGCCAGCCTCCTGCTGGTCAATGCGCGCAGCGTATCGAACTACTTCAAGGAGAACATGAAGGTGTCGGTCATGCTCAAGCAGAACGTGTCCGAATCCAAGTCCTTCGACTACCTCGAATCCCTTGGAGACCTGCGTTTCATCAAGTCTGCAGACTATGTCTCGCGCGAGCAGGGAATCCGGGAGATGAAGGAACTCCTGGGCGACGACTTCCTCGACGTGTTCGAGGCTGCGCCTATCCCGATCTCGATCGACGTGACACTGAACGCCGACTACGTTTCCGCCGACAGCCTGGAGATGGTGAAGCTGGAGCTCCTCGAGTCTCCTCTCGTCGATGAGGTGGTGTACCAGCGTTCGCTCGTCGACGCGCTCAATCAGAACATCAGCAGAATCTCGCTCGTGATGGCGGTGATGATAGGGCTTCTCCTGTTCATCTCCTTCGTCCTCATCAGCAACACCATGCGCCTGAGCGTATATGCGCGAAGGTTCAACATACACACCATGCAGCTCGTGGGTGCTACCCCTGCTTTCATCCGCGCACCTTTCCTTCTCCAGGGCCTTCTCCAGGGCATATTCTCCGCGATGATAGCGATACTCATGCTCCTGGGCGGTCTGTTCGCGATCCGCAGCAGCTTCGCTCAGATGTTCGAGATATTCAGGCTCCCTCTGCTGCTCGTGGTAATGGGCATAGTGCTCGCGACCGGAATCATCATCTGCGTCATGAGCTCGTATTTCGTCGTCGGCAAGCTCATCTCGATGAGAAGGACCGAACTTTACTATTAGAATCATGGACATCAAGGACAATAAGGACAACAATATGGCGGTCACCGCGAAGGGGCTCAAGTTCCTTCTCATCGGTCTTGTCGTCATCATCGCCGGTTACATCCTCATGATGGGCGGCGGCAGCAAGGACCCTCAGGTATTCAACTACGCAATGTTCAACTTCCGGAGGCTCGTTGCAGCTCCGGTGGTCATCATCCTCGGCATCGTGATCGAAGTGGTCGCGATAATGGGGTTCTTCAACGATAAGGAGGACAAGTAATGAATTGGTGGCAGTCTATTCTTCTCGGCCTGATCCAGGGACTGACCGAGTTCCTTCCCGTAAGCAGCAGCGGACATCTCGCGATCGGACGTGAGATTCTTGGCGTGCAGGCATCCGAGGACATCATGTTCGAGGTCGTGGTGCATGCTGCGACCGTGCTCGCTACCATCATCGTGTTCCGCAAGCAGATATGGAAGCTCATCTGCGGACTCTTCAGGTTCAAGTACAATGACGAGACCGATTATATCTTCAAGATTGCAGTTTCCATGATCCCGGTCTTCGTCGTCGGAATGTTCTTCAAGGACGCCGTCGAGGAGATGTTCGGCAACCTCATGGTCGTCGGATTCGCACTCCTGGTGACAGCGTGCCTCCTCTTTTTCTCGGACAAGGTGTCTGCGCGTCCGGTCGTAAAAGAGACTAATGCCCGCAACGGCATCTCGTATTGGCAGGCTTTCGTGGTCGGCCTCGGTCAGGCATTCGCCGTGATTCCGGGCCTTTCACGCTCCGGCACCACCATCTCCACCGGTCTCATCTGTGGAGTGAAGAGGGAAGTGGTGGCTCAGTTCTCTTTCCTCATGGTGCTCGTGCCTATACTCGGAGAGGCTTTCCTCGACATCGTGGGCGGTGAGATGGCGGCTTCTACCGTCGGAACACTTCCGCTGGTGCTCGGTTTCATCTCCGCTTTCCTCTCGGGGCTCTTCGCATGCAAGGTGATGATCGCCCTCGTGAAGAAGGCACAGCTCAAGTGGTTCGCACTCTGGTGCGCAGCCGTCGGCATCCTCGTGCTCGGCTTCATCGTTCTTCTCATAGTCGGTCTCTGCTAGCATGTCTTCGAAGAAGGCATATTTCGTCGCAGACGTTCATCTCGGTCTCCAGGTCGCTGACCCTAAGGACCGTGAGGCTCGTTTCGTGCGTTTCCTTCGCAGCATAGCCGCTGATGCGGACTCGCTCTACCTGTTGGGTGATATCTGGGACTTCTGGTACGAATATGACGATGTGGTCCCAAAGGGATATGTGCAGGTGTTCGCGGCCCTTCAGGACCTAATGGCTTCAGGCGTCAGGGTGTATTTCTTCCAGGGCAATCACGACGTGTGGACCTACCACTATTTCGAGGAGATGGGTATGGTGCGTCTCACTCAGCCGTGCCTGGTGAAGATCGGGGACAAGAATTTCTGCCTGGGACATGGTGACGGACTCGGCAAGACAGGCCTTGGCTATCGCATACTCAGCGGCATATTCCACAACCGTTTCCTCCAGATCATGTTCAGCATGCTCCATCCGTGGATAGCTTTCGGGCTTGGCAACAGCTGGTCAAGGCACAACAGGCTTGCGCATGGGGAGGAATACGTGTTCAAGAACGAGAGCGAACCGCTATGGCAGTTCGCTCGATCATATGCTGCGGACCATAAGGTCGACTGTTTCGTATTCGGACATTATCACTGCGCCGTGGATACCGTCCTGCCGGGCGGCGAGCGCTTCGTGATTCTCAAAGACTGGCTGAAGGAGTCTCCTTCTTTAAGTATCGATCTGGAATAAGCACCTTCACCGGCGGCTCCAGGAAGAGCGAGAAGTAGAAGTCGTCGAAGCTGCCTTCCTCCCATTTCTCCACAAGATCTTCGATCTGCGCGTCCTCTTCGTCGTGCAGCGGGTCGTAGTGCCGTTTGAGGTCGGATCCGAAAAGCTTGGCCACACCCTGCCAGAATCCGGCTGCTATGCCGTTCCTGTACTCCTTTATGATGAAGAACGAAGACTTGCCGGCTTCCCTGTCGATCAGACGCATCAGGATGCGTCCCTGGCTCACGGTCATGTTCTTGAGCGGAGTCTCGAAGGTCTTGAAGAGCTCGTTCTGCTTCTCCTTGAGATACTTCTCCCTCTTGCCCCTCTTGAGGTTGTCTGCGATCAGGGTGCTGTCCACGTCCTTGAGAAGCTCGCGCGCCACGAGTGCGTACGGGTATGTCTTATTGAAGTTGTATACGAGGCGATAGTATTTCCTCCAGTCCTTTCCCTTCTGGCGTGCCATTCGCGGATAGACCTTCGATGCCCTTATCCTGTCGATGTAGATGGTGTCGTTGCCCTCGACTATGTACTCGAGTATCCCGCCGTCGCTCTTGCGCCTGTTCTGGGCTGAGAGCTCGGTCGTGCCGGTGGCAAGAGCCACGATTGAGGCAGAAAATGCCGCGAGATATTTGAGGAATCTTCTCATCGTTCTGCAAAAGTACTCATTTTGCCGTACAAAAACCAACATCGTGCCACTCCTTTCGAGGCGTTTCCAAGCCCCTTTTTCGGGCCCGTTTTGCGTTGGTCCAAAATTGCGGGAATTATTTTTCAACAAGATGCGTAACTAACTGTTTTGCCGTTATTTAACTATCAAGATTGTTGGTCGAAAATGTTTAATTTTTTTCGTTAATAGCCTTGCAGAATGAGATTTTTTCACTATCTTTGCAGTCCCTTAATTGAGGAGAAGTCCGCCCAACCAGCTGATACTCAATTAGTTAGGCTTATTACGAAATTATTTTTAAAGTAATAGAACAATGTTACAACCAAAGAAAACTAAATTCAGAAGGATGCAGAAGGGCCGCATGAAAGGCATCGCACAGAGAGGTGCGCAGCTTTGCTTCGGTTCATTCGGCATCAAGACCTTGGAGAACTGCTGGCTTACTGGCCGTCAGATCGAGGCTGCCCGTCAGGCTGTTTCACGTTATATGAAGCGTGAGGGAAAGGTTTGGATCAGGGTATTCCCAGATAAGCCATACACCAAGAAACCTGCTGAGGTTCGTATGGGTAAAGGTAAGGGTAATCCAGAGGGATTCGTAGCTCCTATCACTCCTGGACGTATCATCATTGAGATCGACGGCGTATCTCTCGAGATCGCTAAGGAAGCACTCCGCCTCGGTGCGCAGAAGCTCCCTGTAAACTGCAAGTTCGTCGTTCGTAGGGACTATGTTGAATAATTTATCGGAGAAACTGAAATGAAAGCAACTGAAGTACGCGAAATGTCAATCGCAGACCTCCGCGAGCGCATCGAGCTCGAGAAGGCTAACCTTGACAGCATGAAGGTAAACCATACAATTTCTCCACTGGAGGATACCTCAAAGATCGGTAAGGCAAGAAAGGATATCGCACGCATGATCACCATCCTTGCTGAAAAAGAGAAACAGAACTAAACATTGAATTCTGATGGAAAGAAATCTTCGCAAGGAAAGAATAGGTGTAGTGGTCAGCAATAAGATGGAGAAGTCTATCGTAGTTGCAGTAGCAAGAAAAGAGATGCACCCTATTTACGGCAAGTTCGTAAAGAAGACCACTAAGTTCGTTGCGCACGACGAGAAGAACGAGTGCAGCATTGGCGACACTGTCCGCATCATGGAGACCCGTCCTTTGAGCAAGTCAAAGAACTGGAGATTAGTAGAAATCGTAGAAAAAGTTAAGTAGTAATGATACAGCAGGAATCACGTTTACTGGTGGCTGACAACAGCGGTGCAAAGGAAGTACTCTGCATCCGCGTTCTCGGAGGAACCCGCCACCGTTATGCAAAGGTAGGCGACAAGATCGTCGTTGCAGTCAAGAGCGCACTCCCTGGCGGTGACGCCAAGAAGGGTACCGTCTCTAAGGCTGTCGTAGTCCGCACCAAGAAGGAAATCCGCCGTCCAGATGGTTCATACATCCGTTTTGACGACAACGCTTGCGTACTCCTCAACAATGCTGGAGAGCTCCGTGGAACACGTATCTTCGGCCCTGTAGCAAGGGAGCTTCGTGAGAACTTCATGAAGATTGTATCACTGGCACCAGAGGTCCTCTAATCGATGAGCAATATGAAAAAGATCCACATTAAGAAAGGCGATACCGTGTATGTAAATGCAGGTAACGACAAAGGCAAGACCGGTAAGGTGCTCGAGGTAATCCCTTCAAAGGACCGCGCCATCGTTGAGGGTATCAACATGGTCAGCAAGCACACCAAACCAAACTCTCAGCACCCACAGGGTGGTATTGTAAAACAGGAAGCAGGCATCCACATCTCAAACCTCCAGCTCCTCGATCCTAAGTCAGGCGCAGCAACCCGCGTTGGTTACAAGATGGACGGTGAGAAGAAGATCCGCTATGCTAAGAAATCAGGAGAGGAGATTAAGTAATGGCAAAGAAGAATTCAGCAGCAGAGCAGCAGGCAGTTCCTGCAGGATACGTTCCTGCTCTCGCAAAGACCTATAAGGAGGAGATCGTTCCTCAGCTTATGAAGCAGTTCGGTTATTCAACCGTAATGCAGTGCCCTAAGCTCGTTAAGATCACCATCAACCAGGGTGTCGGCGACGCTACCGGTGACAAGAAGCTCATCGACGTTGCACAGCAGGAGCTCTCAACTATCACTGGACAGAAGGCAGTCGTTACTGCTTCAAGGAAGGATATCTCTAATTTCAAGCTCCGTAAGGGCATGCCAATCGGCGTGAAGGTTACCCTTCGTTCTGTAAAGATGTACGAGTTCCTTGAGAGACTCATCCGCATAACCCTTCCACGTATCCGTGACTTCAACGGTATCGCAGAGAAGATGGACGGTCAGGGTAACTACACTCTCGGTATCAAGGAGCAGATCATCTTCCCTGAGATCGACATCGAGAAGATCACCAAGATCCTCGGTATGGAGATCACTTTCGTGACTACCGCCAAGACCGACGAAGAGTGCCACGCACTTCTCAAGGCATTCGGTCTTCCATTCAAGAAACATAACAACTAAAGAGAACAGAAATGGCAAAAGAATCAATGAAAGCTCGCGAGGTTAAACGCGCGAAAATGATTGCCCTTTATGCAGAGAAGAGGAAGGCTTTGAAGGAGGCTGGTGACTGGGCCGCTCTCGACAAGCTCCCTAAGAACTCTTCTCCATGCCGTCAGCACAACCGCTGCTCTCTCACTGGAAGACCTAAGGGATATATGCGTGCCTTCGGTATCAGCCGTATCCAGTTCCGTGAGATGGCAAGCAACGGTCTCATCCCTGGCGTAAAGAAAGCAAGCTGGTAACATATACCATATATTATTTAATTATTAACCATTGGATATCGGGCGTCACACGACGCCGGTTTCTACAAAACAAACAAAAAAATGACTGATCCAATTGCAGATTTCCTGACCAGGATTCGCAACGCTTACAGCGCAGGCAAGAAGATTGTCGAGATCCCTTCATCTAAGATGAAAGTCGCTCTCACCAAGATTCTTTGCGAGAAGGGTTACATCCTCAGCTACAAGGTGGTAGAGGGTACTCCTGTGTCAACTATCAAGATCGCTCTTAAGTATCACCCACAGACCAAGACCCCTGCGATCAAGAAGATCGAGCGTGTGTCTCGTCCAGGTCTCCGTCGTTACTCAGATGTTGAGAACATGCCACGCGTCCTCAATGGACTCGGTATCGCTATCCTCTCAACCTCAAAGGGCATTATCACTGACAAGGAAGCTAAGGAGCTCAACGTCGGTGGTGAGGTATTGTGTTACGTATATTAATCTAAAGCACTTTTTAAAATGTCAAGAATTGGTAAATTGCCTGTAAGCCTTCCTGCTGGCGTAACCGCTGAGGTTGCAGCCGGTAACGTGGTTAAGGTTAAAGGACCTCTCGGCACCCTGAGTCAGAAGGTTGACCCAGATATCACCGTGACCGTTGAGGGAAATGAAATTAAGTTTACTCGCCCTACCGATCTTCCAAGGCATCGTTCACTCCACGGTCTCTATCGTGCTCTCGTGAACAACATGGTTGTCGGCGTATCTGAGGGCTTCACCATCAAGCAGGAGCTTGTCGGTGTCGGTTATCGTGTAGACGTTCAGGGTCAGATGCTTATCTTCTCCCTCGGTTTCTCACACGAGATCCAGCTCATGCTTCCTGCAGAGGTCAAGGCTGAGGCTGAGGCTGTAAAGAAGGGTCAGAACCCTGTTCTCATCCTCAAGTCAGCTGACAAGCAGCTCGTTGGCCAGGTGGCAGCTAAGATTCGTTCATTCCGTAAGCCAGAGCCTTATAAGGGTAAGGGTATTAAGTTCGTTGGTGAGCAGCTTCGTCGTAAGGCTGGTAAGTCAGCAGGTGCTAAATAATAGGAGATTGAGTTATGGCATTGAATAAAATTGAAAGAAGAAAAAGAATTCACTACCGTATCCGCAAAGTCGTTAATGGTACTGCTGAAAGACCAAGAATGGTTGTTTTCAGAAGCAACAAGCAGATTTACGTACAGGTTGTTGATGATTTGAAGGGTATGACTCTCGCAGCTGCCGCTTCAAATGACAAGGAGCTTGCAGTAGAGTGCAAGGGCAAGAGCGGCATCGAGGCTGCTGCTATCGTCGGTAAGAAGGTTGCAGAGCGCGCTCTCGCAGCAGGTATCACCACTGTGTCTTTCGACCGTGGAGGTTACCTCTATCACGGAAGAGTTAAAAGTTTGGCAGACGCTGCCCGCGAAGGTGGCTTAATTTTCTAAAAGACTATGGCAAATACAAATGTTAAAAGAGTAAAGACCTCTGACCTTGAGCTCAAGGACAGGTTGGTAGCCATCCAGCGTGTAACCAAGGTTACTAAGGGTGGTCGTCACTTCAGCTTTGCTGCCATCGTAGTAGTTGGTGACGAGAACGGCGTTGTAGGTTATGGTCTTGGAAAGGCAAACGAAGTAACTACCGCCATTTCAAAGGGTGTCGAGGATGCAAAGAAGAACCTCGTAAAGGTTCCTATCCTCAACGGTACCATTCCTCACGAGCAGGAGTGCAAGTTCGGTGGTGCACGTGTATTCATGAAGCCAGCAGCTCCTGGTACTGGAGTAAAGGCAGGTGGTGCGATGCGTGCAGTATTCGATTCAGTCGGCGTTCACAACGTCCTCGCAAAGTCAAAGGGTTCTTCAAACCCTCACAACCTTGTGAAGGCTACCGTTGCAGCTCTCACCGAGCTTCGTGACGCTTACACTGTTGCCGGCCTCCGTGGTATTCCTATGAGTCGTGTATTTAAAGGTTAAGGAGGACACAGATTATGGCAAAACTCAGAATCACTCAGGTAAAGAGCAGAAGCGGTGCAACCAAGAGGCAGATCGCAAATCTCCAGTCACTTGGTCTCCACAAGCTTCATCAGACTGTTGAAGTAGAGCTCAACCCAGTATCTAAGGGCATGGTAGAGAAAGTTCTCCACCTTGTCGAAGTTGAAGAAATTAACTAAGGAGGACCGAAAGATGAAATTGAATAATTTGACCCCTGCTGAGGGTTCAAGAGGCAGAGAGAAGAGAATCGGTCGTGGTGAGGGCTCAGGTCACGGTGGAACTTCTACCCGTGGTCACAAGGGTGCTCAGGCACGTTCAGGTTACTCACGCAAGATCGGTTTCGAGGGTGGCCAGATGCCTATCCAGCGAATCCTTCCGAAGTGGGGCTTTACTAATCCTACCCGTGTAGAGTATAAGGGTATCAACGTTTCAACTCTCCAGACTCTCGCTGAGGCTGCAGGTGTTGAGGTTATCACCCTCGAGACTCTTCGTGAGGCAGGTTTCGTAAACAAGAACCAGCTCGTGAAGATCCTTGGCAACGGTGAGCTCACCGCTAAGCTCGAAGTATCTGCAAACGCTTTCTCAAAGTCAGCTATCGCTAAGATCGAGGCTGTCGGTGGTAAGGCAAACACAATTGAATAATTAAGATGAAGAAATTCATTCAGACCATTCAGAACATCTTCAAGATTGAGGAGCTCCGCAAGAGGATTGTCTATACAGTCCTCCTGCTGCTCGTCTATCGTCTCGGTAGCTTCATCGTGCTTCCGGGTATCGATCCGACGCAGCTTGCTCGCCTTCAGTCAACATCTTCAGAGGGCCTCGTAGGTCTCCTGAACATGTTCTCTGGTGGTGCGTTCGGTAACGCTTCGATCTTTGCACTTGGTGTGATGCCGTACATCTCGGCATCGATCGTCATCCAGCTTCTCGGAGTATTCGTTCCTTATTTCAGGAAGCTCCAGATGGAGGGCGAGAGTGGCCGTAGGAAGATGAATCAGATGACTCGCTACTTGACCATCCTGATTCTCTGCATCCAGGGCCCTGCCTACATGGCCAACCTTCACAATCAGATTCCAGCTGATGCATTCCTCGCTGTAAACAAGCTTGGTTGGAGCAACTTCGCTTTCAACATCGTCTCTACAGTGATCCTCATCGGTGGAACCATGTTCGTGATGTGGCTTGGCGAGCGTATCACCGACCGTGGTATCGGTAACGGTATCTCAATCATCATCATGATCGGTATCATCGCTCGACTCCCTCATGCTCTTGTTGCTGAAATCCTTGAGAAACTCAACTCAAACGCAGGTGGCGTGATCCTCCTCATCATCGAGCTTCTCGTGCTTTTCTTCGTCTTCGTAGCAGCGATCGCACTCGTACAGGCTGTCCGCAGGGTTCCTGTTCAGTATGCTAAGAGAATCGTTGGTAACAAGCAGTACGGTGGTGTACGCCAGTACATCCCTCTCAAGATAAACGCTGCCGGCGTGATGCCTATCATCTTCGCTCAGGCGCTTATGCTTGCTCCGCTCCTTTTCTCTCGCTTCGACGCTACCCGTGGTCTCGCTGCGACATTGAGCAACTATACCGGTTTCTGGTATAATCTTTTATTCGGATCTCTCGTTGTGATCTTCACATATTTCTATACTGCTGTCACCGTAAATCCTACCATGATGGCAGAGGATATGAAGAAGAACGGTGGTTTCATCCCTGGTGTAAAGCCTGGTAAGATGACTGTCAAGTTCCTTGACGACGTCATGGATAGGGTTACCCTTCCTGGCTCATTCTTCCTCGCAGCCATCGCGATCCTCCCTGCACTCGCAATCCTTTGCGGTGTGAACAACCAGTTCGCAAGCTTCTATGGTGGTACTTCCCTCCTGATCCTTGTAGGTGTGGTTCTCGATACCCTCCAGCAGATTGAAAGCCATCTGCTTATGCGTCACTATGACGGTCTCATGAAGACTGGCCGTCTTACAGGACGTTCCGGAATGTAATTTTTAATAGTTCTTTGATAGATGATTAAACCAAGGACAGAGGAAGAGATCGAGCTGATGCGCGAGAACGGAATTCTCGTTTCCAAGACATTGGCGGAGGTCGGTAAGATAGTCGCTCCTGGTGTGACAACTCTCGAGTTGAATAGGGTGGCTGAGACCTTTATCCGTGACAACGGTGCGATACCAAGCTTCCTCGGTTATGACGGTTTTCCTGCAGCTCTCTGCATCTCGGTGAATGATGTCGTCGTACACGGATTCCCTTCGGATTACGTGCTTAAGGAAGGCGATATCGTATCAGTGGATTGCGGAACGTTGTATAAAGGATGGAACGGTGATTCAGCGTACACTTTCCCTGTCGGGGAAGTGGATGCTGAGACCCGTAAGCTCCTTGATGTGACGAAGGCATCCCTCTATAAGGGTATTGCCGCGGCCGTTGCAGGTAATCGTACTGGTGACATTGGCAACGCAGTACAGACGTACGCAGAGTCATTCGGTTTCGGAGTTGTCCGTGAGCTCGAAGGCCACGGCATCGGAAGGAACATGCACGAGAATCCAGGCGTCCCTAACTATGGAAAGCCAGGTAAGGGAAGCAAGCTCGTCGAGGGAATGACCATCTGCATCGAGCCTATGATCAACGCGGGCACCCGCGGTGTGTATCTTGCAAGAAATGGTTGGGCAGTACACACGGCAGACCGTAAGAACTCGGCTCACTACGAGCTCACTGTCGTAGTCAGGAAAGGTCACGCGGAGCAGTTGTCTACCTTTGAATTCATTGAGAATATTTAAGTGTTAAATTTTAAAGTGATATTTTAATGCCAAAGCAAGCAGCCATCGAACAGGAGGGCAGGATCGTGGAAACCCTTCCAAACGCGATGTTCAAAGTTGAACTCGAGAACGGTCACGTGATTCTCGCCCATATCTCCGGTAAGATGAGAATGAATTATATCAAGATCCTTCCTGGAGATCGTGTAAAAGTGGAGATGTCACCTTATGATTTATCAAAAGGAAGAATATTTTTCAGATACAAATAAAACCTTACAGAAATGAAAGTAAAAGCTTCCATCAAAAAGCGCAGCGAAGATTGCAAGATCGTAAAGCGTAAAGGTCGTCTTTATGTGATCTGCAAGAAGAACCCAAAGTTCAAGATGCGCCAGGGTTAATCCATTAATTGTATAACAAATTAAGTAAACATAGATTATGGCAAGAATAGCCGGTGTTGATTTACCTAACAACAAACGTGGAGAGATAGGTCTTACCTATATCTTCGGAATCGGTCGCAGCTCTGCTCAGAAGATTCTTACTGCCTGCGATATCGATTGGAACATCAAGTGCGGTGACTGGAATGACGAGCAGGTTGCTGCTATCCGTGCCCTCATCGGTGCTGAGTACAAGATCGAGGGTGAGCTCCGTTCTTCAATCCAGCTTAACATCAAGCGTTTGATGGATATCGGTTGCTACAGGGGAATCCGTCATCGTAACGGTCTCCCAGTACGTGGCCAGAGCACCAAGAACAATGCTCGTACCAGGAAGGGTAAGAAGAAAACTGTTGCAAACAAGAAGAAAGCAACTAAATAACATTGATGAATTATGGCAAAGAAAACAACAACAACAAAGAAGAGGGTTGTCAAGGTTGACGCTTATGGCGAGGCTCATATTTCATCAACCTTCAACAACGTCATCGTCACTCTTACTAACAGCGTAGGACAGGTTATCAGCTGGTCTTCAGCAGGTAAGAGCGGCTTCCGTGGCTCAAAGAAGAACACTCCATATGCAGCACAGGTTGCAGCTCAGGATTGCGCAAAGACTGCGTACGATCTTGGTCTCCGCAAGGTGAAGGCATATGTAAAGGGTCCTGGTCAGGGACGTGAGTCTGCTATCAGAACTATCCATGGTGCAGGTATCGAGGTTACCGAGATCGTAGACGTAACTCCAATGCCACACAACGGATGCCGTCCAAAAGGCCGTCGTAAAGTTTAATTTTTTGATCGTTTTTTAAAGAAGAAATTACTATGGCAAGATATACAGGACCTAGTACCAAGATCGCTCGTAAATTCGGTGAGCCTATCTTCGGCCCAGATAAGAACTTCGAAAAGAGGAACTATCCATCTGGCCAGCATGGTCTCGCTCGCAAGCGTAAGAAAGTATCTGAGTATGGTACTCAGCTCAAAGAGAAGCAGAAAGTAAAATATACCTACGGTGTGCTTGAGCGCCAGTTCCGTAACCTCTACGAGAAGGCATCACGCATGAAGGGCCAGAAGGGTGAGAACCTCGTTATTCTCCTTGAGAGCCGCCTCGACAACATCGTATACCGTATGGGTATCGCTCCTACACGTGCAGCTGCTCGTCAGCTCGTTTCACACTGCCACATCACCCTCAACGGTGAGATCTGCAACATCCCTTCAGCTATCGTTAAGCCAGGTGAGGTTGTAGCAGTTCGTGAGCGCTCTAAGAGCCTTGAGGTTATCACCAACAGCGTAGCATCAGCAACCAAGTACTCTTGGATCGAGTTTGATGCAAAGGCTCTTTGTGGTAAGTACCTCAACACTCCAGTTCGTGAGGAGATTCCTGAGAACATCAACGAGCAGCTTATCGTCGAGCTCTACTCTAAGTAATAATTAACACCAAAAAGAAGTCAATATGGCAATCTTAGCATTTCAGAAACCCGACAAGGTGATTATGCTCGAGGGCACAGATACCGTGGGTCGTTTCGAGTTCAGGCCTCTTGAGCCTGGTTACGCACAGACCATCGGTAACGCCATTCGTCGCATTCTCCTCTCGTCTCTGGAAGGTTTTGCTATCAGCTCAATCAAGATCTCCGGTGTAGACCAGGAGTTCGGCACCATCGCTGGCGTCATTGAGGGTATGCAGGATATCATCCTCAACCTCAAGAAGGTACGTTTCAAGAGGATGGTTGATACGGTTGACACTGAGACTGCAAACCTCGTAATCAGCGGTAAGCAGGAGTTTACCGCAGAGGATATCTCCAAGGGATTGTCTTCCTTCAAGGTGTTGAATCCTGAACAGCACATCTGCTCACTCGAGACTGCAGTGAAGCTCGAGATCTCCCTCACCATCACTAAGGGTAGGGGTTTCGTCCCTGCAGACGAGAGCCGTGACGCAAATGCTCCTCTCGGAACAATTGCTGTCGACGCTATCTATACTCCTATCGTCAACGTCAACTGGCTTCAGGATGACTGGCGTGTCGAGCAGAAGACTGACTACGAGAAGTT
Organism: Candidatus Cryptobacteroides sp.; assembly: GCF_056207615.1. Lineage (NCBI taxonomy): Bacteria > Pseudomonadati > Bacteroidota > Bacteroidia > Bacteroidales > Candidatus Cryptobacteroides > Candidatus Cryptobacteroides sp. The sequence continues at coordinate 30,493 of NZ_JBAEER010000004.1, forward strand.
GACCCTCGAGATCACTACCGACGGTTCAATCTCTCCTATCAATGCTCTTCAGGAAGCTGCAAATATCCTTATCTACCACTTCAGACTCTTTACTGATGACAAGAAGGTGGCTCTCGAGCCAAGCGTCGAGTCAGATTCTAAGGAGCTGGATGAGGAGTCACTCAGGACAAGGCATCTCCTTCTCACCAAGCTTTCAGACATGGGCCTTTCTGTAAGGGCGTACAACTGTCTTAAGGCTGCTGACATCGATACCTTCGCTGACCTCGTTTCTTACTCAAGGTCTGAGCTCATGAAGTTCAGGAACTTTGGTCGTAAGTCACTCAGCGAGATCGATGAGCTCGTAGAGAAGATGAAGCTCTCGTTCGGAATGGACGTAACTAAGTATAATATCGAACCCAAGAATCATCACACCGTATAACAATGAGGCACAATAAAGCAATCAACCACCTTGGCCGCAAGAGTGGTCACCGCAAAGCCCTTATGGCCAATATGGCATCTTCTCTCATCCTCCACAAGAGGATCGAGACTACCGTTGCCAAGGCTAAGGCTCTTCAGTCATACGTAGAGCCTCTCATCACCAAGTCAAAGGAAGATACAACACACTCCCGTCGTGTCGTATTCAGCTATCTCAAGGACAAAAACGCTGTTTCTGAGCTCTTCCGCACTATCGCACCAAAGATCGCAGACCGTCCGGGTGGCTATACCAGAGTCCTTCATGTTGGTTTCCGTCAGGGAGATGCTGCTGAGATGGCTCTTATCGAGCTTGTTGATTTCAACGAGGCCGCTCTCGCTACTGCAGCTCAGAAAGAGACCAAGAAGACAACCCGCCGCAGCCGTGCAAAGAAGGCTGAGGCACCTGCTGAAACCCCTGCAGAGGAGCAGAAGGCTGAATAATAAAGCTAACATTGAAAAGAGAGGAACGCAAAAGTCCCTCTCTTTTTT
>NZ_JBAEER010000005.1:0-49118 GCF_056207615.1 Candidatus Cryptobacteroides sp.
ATCAAACCCATAAAGGTCCTGAAGCATGGGAGAAGGGCCGTGAGCCTGTTCAAGTATGGACTGGACTACATCTCTCAGTGCCTGATCAACCATACAGACCGCTATAGAATCAATGTTTTCAAATTTTTGTCATATACTTAGTTGTTTGAGTATATACGGCAACACAAATATGACGAAGCCTGCAAAATGGCGGATGAATCAATTCTTTCACGTCATTACAATATCTGAGTCATAACGTCCCAAAGAACATGTTCGCAGGATATTTTGCCGTGTTTATCTTCAAATTTGCCACATTCACACACTCAAATTTGGCATTCAAGCTTATTCATCCTATATTTATAGAAATCGGCAATGGCAATGAACGATTTAAGAAAAATCAAGTACAATGTATTTTGGGGTTATCTGATTATGATGATAGCCAGATGGACAGTATGGGTCATCGTAAACATAACATATTATGTTTCCTTATCCATGTCCGAATTGAAAAGAGCCCTAATTGCTGATTTCGCGGAGGCAGCTTTTGAGGCAATTCTTCTTTACACGTTTTGTTTCTTCTCGGGAAAACTGCTGACCCACCACATAAGAAGCCATAGTGATAATGAAAAGTCATTGGTGGCCGGACTGATATCACATGTTTTAGCCAACGCAATTTTCGCTCTCGGGTTAGCACTATTCTATAGCCTCTTGTTTCCTGGTGAAAAAATCATTTTCTACCATGTCCTATTATCCGACTTTTTCGTTTTAGTTATTTTTTCCACAACAAATATTTCCATGGCTCTTGTAAACAAGAGCAAAAAAGAAGAGAAGGATAGACGAAACGCAGAGGCAACAGCTAGAAAGAACGAGATTCTAGCCTTGCAGACAAAACTGGAGATGCTTTCACTTCAGACCAATAATCATTTCATATTCAACAGCTTCAGCACAGCGACCGGGCTCATCAGGCACGATCCCCCAAAAGCAGAAGCATTCATCAATAACCTTTCCTCAATGTATAGATATATGACCCAAAACAGCAATAAGCATATTGTCCCGCTTAATGAGGAAGTCGACTTTGTTGAGAATTATATACAATTATTGAAAAACAGATATTCCGGACTGACCGTCATCGTCTCCACCGAGTTGCGCTCCATCCATGCGTTTGTGCCACCTGCCGCCATCCAGTCACTCATTGAGAATGCAGTGAAACATAATGTGCATGGTTCAGAGAATCCTCTGGTCGTCAATGTCAATTTGAATGACGAGTACATTGTCGTCTCCAACAAAGTCATCAAACGCAGCGATGAAGTAACGGGCACCCATTCTGGACTAGATAACCTCAAAAAAAGATATCTGCTATTGACAGAAAAACATTTGAAAGTGGACTCAGACGGGCAGATGTTCAACGTATCACTACCGCTTATATTTGAAGAGGATTTGAGCTATGAAAGTTTTACTAATTGAAGATGAAAGAGAGATTGCCATCAGTCTGGCAGAAGATCTTAAGCAACTGCGTCCACAAACAGAAATAGTCGGGACTGCGTCCAGTATCGATGTCGCGGTCAGTATGATTAACAAGAATCAGGATCTCGATCTTATCTTTGCAGACATCCTGATTGATGACGGAATGTCGTTCCGCGTGTTTGAGCAGGTAAGTACAAATGCCATGGTGGTATTCACGACTGCCTATGACGAATTTGCACTGAAGGCATTCGACTATAACTGTGTGGACTATCTGCTCAAGCCTGTTTCTCTGGATAGTCTGGCAAGATCGTTGGCGAGATATGACAGCCGAAACATCACAGCCAGCCCGAGCAATGTTCATCGCATGTCATCCGAGATACTCAGCGGAAATATCGGATACAGAAAAAAGATATTGATCGAGAAGGGACCGGACTTGATAATACGTGACACGGAGGATCTATGCTATGTACAGACAGAGAGAGGGTATGTCACGGTGTTGTTCAAAGATGGTTTCAAAGCCATGATCAATTCTTCTCTCGCAAGCCTGACCGAATCCCTTGACCCTTCCCGCTTCATGAGAATCAACCGCCAGATACTCGTCAACATCGACTGTATCGACAGAATCACCACCGGGGCAGGAAGAGAGTCCATGGTACGCATGAAAGAGCCGTACCTATCAGAGGCATTCGTCATAACAACAGAGACAAAGAAAAGACTTCTTCATTTCCTGGAACATTAGAAGGAAATGAAGAAGTCCCAACCATTATTATTCACACATTAATTTCTAGGTCCAGGGCCACCCTGACCGCCAGGCATACCTGGGAAGCCACCAGGGAAACCGCCTGGAAAACCTGCACCTGGAGCACCGAAGGCAGGAATCTTAGACATCTTCTCTGCCTCGTAAGCCTTCCACTTCTCGAACTGCTCAGGAGTGAGGATCTTTGCCATCTGCTTCTCGCGCCATGCCTGCTCCTTCTTCGACACAGGGATGACCTCCATCTTGAACTCATGGTCACCGTCACCCATGCCAGGGAAGCCACCTCCCATACCTGGGAAACCGCCACCCATGCCTGGCATACCGCCGCCCATGCCTGGGAAGCCACCGCGAGGCGCGCCCTGACCGCCTTCGCCTGAGGCACCTTCTCCGCCGGCCTGACGAGCCTTGCTCATCTCCTCCATGATGAAGCCGTCAACATGGTCATATATCTTGAAGACTTTCTTTGCCTGTTTCTTGTCAAGGCCGAGGAGTTCAGTAAGTTCGTCAGCCCTGTCATAGGCAATATCTGTCCTTGCGCTAGCGAAAGGATCCATCATCATTCCGCCCATTCCTGGTCCCATGCCAGGGCCGCCCATACCAGGCATGCCACCGCCCATTCCGGGACCGCCAAAACCGCCCATTCCGCCGGGCTGAGCGCTCAACGTAACAGCAAAAAGCAGTGCTGCAGCTGCAAACAAAAGCCTCTTTTTCATAACGTATGGTTTTAATTGTCAACTTTCATTTAGACAACCTGCGAGGCTTAAGGTTTAATAAAGAATAAGAAAAGAATGCTCCCAGAATAACGATTTCTTTAATATTTAGACCACGTCGGCTTGACCTATTTATGAAAATCAGCTACAATTCCTTTTAAAAATAGGTCCAAAAGCAACAAAAACGGTCCTATCGCTAATACGGCTTCGCCGTTTCGCCAAATTATGTCTAATTTAGACTATCCGATTATATTTCTCTTAATCAAATACACTAAACCAATCCAATATGAGAAAGCTCTATTTTTTGTCAGTGGCAGCATTGTCAGCATTCATGTCAATGAGTGCGTCAGCGCAGACCATGAAACTCAATGACCTCGATTATTTCGAGGAGAGGGGCACAAATGTGCTTGTCTACAACAATCTCTACAACGGTAGCTTCTATGACGAGAAGTTTGCCGGCATCGAGATCATCCAGCGTGGTGAGCGTATCAGCACCGGCGGTGGCATCAGGCTCATGAACACTCCTGAGCAGTGGGACATCTTCGGCGAGATGACTTCAAAGGTCGTTGACCGCAGCAACAGCAGCATCGAAGTCGAACTCACCTATCCTGACTACGATTTCGTATCGAAGATCAAGGTCTCTCCTAAGGGTGCAGGCTGCCTCGTACAGGTATACCTCGACAAGCCAGTTCCCGCAGCACTCGTAGGTAAGGCCGGCATGAACCTCGAGTTCTTCCCTGCTTCTTACTTCGGAAAGAACTTCCTCGTTGACGGTGCCGGCAGGATCCTCCCTAAGTATCCAATGCACGACAACGACATCCGTCCAGTATCGGAGAAGATCCCTCAGTACTTCGGCGAGTCGACCTTCGACGACCGCGGACGCGGCGATTTCCTCGTAAACCGTCCTATGGCTACCGGCCACCAGATCGTGATGGCACCAGAGGATGAGAACCTTCGCGTAGGCATCACCTCTGACGAGGAGGTTAGCATCTACGACGGACGCCACCTCGCACAGAACGGTACCTTCGTAGTTCGTTCTATCCTTCCTGGCGGAAAGACCGGAAAGGTCCTCGAGTGGTATCTCGAGCCAAGCGCATCCAAGGATTGGGTCCGCAAGCCTAACATCGGTTTCTCTCAGGTGGGTTACACTCCTGCACAGAAGAAGGTGGCTGTAGTCGAGCTCGACAAGAACGACAACCCAGCCAAGACCGCTAAGATCCTCAAGGTGAACCCTGACGGAAGCAAGACCGTGGCTCTCACCGCTGAGGCAAAGATGTGGGGTGAGTTCTACCACCGTTACAACTATGTGCAGATCGACTTCACCGAGCTTCGTGAGCCAGGTCTCTACAGCATCGAGTACGAAGGTGTCGAGACCAATGCATTCCCTATCGACAAGAACGTCTACAGCGACAAGTGGCATCCATCTCTCGACGTATCTCTCGTCGTTAACATGGACCACATGGAGGTAAACGAGGCTTACCGCATCTGGCACGGACGCGCCAATATGGACGACGCTCTCCAGGCTCCTGCAAACGTCGTTCTCCACGACGGTTATCGTCAGGGTGACCAGACCAACGACCCTTGGCAGCCTCTCCAGCACATCCCAGGCCTCGCAGTAGGTGGCTGGTATGATGCAGGTGACTTTGACATCCAGGCAAATTCAGTCCTCAACACTACCGAGGACCTCGCACGTATCTGGAACAACTTCCGCGTCGAGAGAGACCAGACCCTCATCGACCAGAAGACCAAGTATGCTGACATCCACGTTCCTGACGGAGTTCCAGATGTAGTCGAGCTCGTTCAGCACGGTACCCTCAACATCAATGCTCAGGTTGAGAACATCGGTTACGTGGCACAGGTCATCGGTCAGCCAGACATGCATCACTACCATCATCTCGGTGACGCCATGACTCTTACCGACGGCCTCATCTACGATCCTTCACTCAAGCCTTACGAGGTTTCAGCAGACGGCCGCCGCAGCGGTACTCCAGATGACCGTTTCGTATTCACCAGCCGATTCAGCCCAGCTGGCGTAATGCAGGACATCGTTTCTCTCGCAGCTGCTTATCCAGGCCTCAAGGAGTACTATCCTGAGGAGGCAGAGCGCTCTCTCAAGAACGCAATCATGCTCTGGGACAAGTACGCTCCACAGGTGGAGGCTCCTAGCGCAGCTCAGGCAGGCAACCGTGCATACCAGAGAGGCGACCCACGTCTCAACGCAGCGATCGACCTCTGGCTCGCTACCGGCGACTCTAAGTACAAGGATTTCTTCTATCCGCTCATCGACGCCCAGATCACTCCTGCAAAGGCCAGCAAGAAGAACCCTCAGCCTCAGGGCTTCGTAGATCTCTCTGCTGCTCTCCGAGTATATCCTTACATGGACGCCAAGTTCCAGGCTAAGGTGAAGGCTCTCGTTCCAGCTTACGTGGAGAGAATCACCAGCGGCGGTAAGGACAATCCTTACGGCGTTGCCATCACCGGTGCAAACTGGGCAGGCAACGGCGGCGTAATCAGCGCTGCATACAACTGCTACAAGGTTTGGAAGCTCTTCCCTGACATGATCGATCCTGAGTACGTTCTCGCAGGTATGAACTACATCCTCGGATGCCATCCATACAGCAACGTATCATTCGTGACTGCAGTCGGCGTGAACACCAAGAAGGTTGCCTACAGCAACAACCGCGCAGATTACTCAGTAATCCCTGGCGGTATCGTTCCTGGTCTTCTCGTAAAGGGTCCAGACTTCTTCGAGAACAAGGATGACTACCCATTCCACTGGGGCGAGAACGAGTGCTGTATCAACACCGCTCCTCAGTACATCCTCCTCTGCCTCGCTGCAGACGAGATTGCTCAGACTCTCAACAAGTAATTCTTTACCTAAATAACATATTTGCCCCGTCCGGCGATCTGGCTTCAGATCGGGGAAGGGGCTTTCTAATTCACCAGATGACTGGATTTAGGCCTATACTCTTGACTTGAAATCGAGATATGAGAATTCCTTCCACAGCATGGCCTTTTCCCCGTCCTGAATCCAGATCGACGGGAGAGGCATTCCGTTGAAGGTGTTGTTCTTTACCATGGAGTAGATGGCCATGTCTCCGAATGTCAGGACATCCCCCTCCTTGAGCGGCTGGTCGAAGGAATAGTCTCCGATCACATCTCCTGCAAGGCAGGTAGGGCCGCCCAGACGATAGGTATATGCCTTCTCCCCGGCTTCACCGCTTCCCTGAAGAGGCGGGCGGTATGGCATTTCGAGGACGTCCGGCATGTGGCAGGCCGCCGATGTGTCAAGGATGGCGATGTTGCCCCATTCACGCTCCTGAATCTCGAGCACCGTCGTGTGCAGATATCCGGCGTTCAGAGCTATCGCCTCTCCTGGCTCGAGGTAGACCTCCAGTCCGAAATCATTCCTCATCCTGCCTATGCAGCGCTCCAGCCTTGCGATGTCGTATCCCTCGCGAGTGATGTGGTGACCTCCGCCGAAATTGATCCACTTCATGCCGCGGAGATAGTCCCCGAACTTTGCCACGACCTCGTCGAGAGTCAGTTCGAGAGCGTCCGAATCCTGCTCGCACAGGGTATGGAAATGCAGCCCGTCGAGTATATCGAGCATCGCCGGGAATGTCGCGAGTCCCTTCCTGAACTCATCGAGGGTAACGCCCATCCTGCTGCCAGGGGCACATGGATCGTAGATTTCATGGCCTTCCTGGGTAGATTTCTCCGGATTGACCCTCAGACCCACGGCGCATCCTGCAGCCTTAGCCTTGGCTCCGTAAAGCGCGAGCTGGCGCACTGAATTGAAGACTATATGGTCACAGATGCTGACGATCTCGTCGATATCCTCCGCCCTGAATGCAGGATTGAACACATGGTTCTCCTTTCCGGGCATCTCCTCATGGCATAGCCTCGCCTCGAAGAGTCCGCTCGCAGTCGCTCCGCTGAGATACTCTCCTATCATCGGATAGAGAGCGTAGCAGCTGAAGGCCTTCTGCGCGAGAAGGATATGGGCACCTGTCCTTTGCATGACACCCGCAAGAACGGACAGATTCCGGCGCACGGCACCGGAATCTATCACATAGCAGGGCGTCTTCATTCCGTCCTTGAGCATCTTAGTCTACGAGCACAGGATTCTCATCGACAACCCATGGAAGTCCCCACTTGTTGAGAGCGTCCATATATGGATCTGGATCGAAATCCTCGACGTTGAACACGCCGGCCTTCTTCCACTGGCCGGTCATAACCATCATGGTGCCGATCATTGCAGGTACACCGGTGGTGTATGAGATTGCCTGGGACTCGACCTCCTTGTAGCACTCCTGGTGGTCGCAGACATTGTAGATCTTGATACTTCTCTTCTTTCCGTCCTTGATTCCGGTGAAGATACAGCCGATGTTGGTCTTACCGACTGTCCTCGGACCGAGAGATGCAGGATCTGGGAGGAGGGCCTTGAGGAACTGGATAGGAACAATCTCCTTGCCGTCGAACATCACAGGATCGGTCCTGAGCATGCCGACGTTCTCGAGGCACTTCATGTGGGTAAGGTAGCTCTGGCCGAAGGTCATGAAGAAGCGTATCCTCTTCACGCCAGGGATATTCTTTGCGAGCGACTCGATCTCCTCGTGGTGGAGAAGGTACATGTCCTTAGGACCGACGCCCTCGAATACGTATTCCCTCTTGATCTCCATAGGCTTGGTCTCTACCCAATGTCCGTCCTCCCAGTATGAGCCGTTGGCAGACACCTCGCGGAGGTTGATCTCAGGATTGAAGTTGGTAGCGAAAGGATAGCCGTGGTCACCACCGTTGCAGTCGAGGATGTCGATGGTGTGGATCTCGTCGAAATAATGCTTGAGAGCATAGGCAGAGAATACGCTGGTCACGCCCGGATCGAATCCGGTTCCAAGGAGAGCCGTGATGCCGGCATCCTTGTACCTGTCCTGATATGCCCACTGCCATGAGTAGTCGAAATATGCAGTGAAGCCTTTCTCCTTGCACCTCTTCTCGTAGATAGCTCTCCATACAGGATCCTCGGTATCCTCTGGCTCATAGTTGGCTGAATCGACATAGTCGACTCCGGTTGCCAGACATGCGTCCATGATGGTGAGATCCTGGTAAGGCAGTGCAAGGTTGAGGACTACGTCAGGCTTCACCTCGTTGATGAGAGCCACGAGCTCGTCTACCTTGTCGGCATCCACCTTGGCGGTGGTGATCTTTGCCTTAGTCTTTCCCTCGAGCTTTGCCTTGAGGGCGTCGCACTTGCTTACAGTGCGGCTTGCGATGCAGATCTCAGTGAATACTGAGTCATTCTGTGCACATTTCTGGATTGCTACGCCGGCAACGCCGCCGCATCCGATTACCAAAACTTTTCCCATTTACTTATCGTAGTGTTTTTATTGTTTGTTCAATGAAAGTATGAGTTCCCTGACGACCTTGCATGCGACTGCGGTAGAGACGCCGCTCTGGTCGTAGGATGGGCTGAGTTCGTTGACGTCGCAGCCCACGACGTTACAGTTTCCGCCGACGAGGATGATGGCCCTGATAAGGTCCATGAAACCTATTCCTCCGGCCTCCGGAGTACCCGTGCCGGGGAAGATCGAAGGATCGAGCACATCAAGGTCGATGGTGAAGTACACCGGAGTCGAGCCGAGCGACTTCACGGTCTCCTCGAGTCCGTCGAGATTGAACTTGTGCATCTCGGTATGTCCCTGCGCAGCCCAGACGAACTCAGGACGGTCTCCCGAGCGTATTCCGAACTGGTGGATGCGTCCGTCACCGACGATGTCGTGGCACCTTCTGATCACGCAGGCGTGCGAGAGCTGGACCCCGAGATACTCGTCGCGAAGGTCGGTATGGGCATCGAAATGGATCACATGGACGTCGGGATACTTCGCCGCAATCTCGCGGAAAGCACCGAGGGTTACCAGATGCTCGCCGCCCACCATGAACGGAAGCTTGCCGTCCTCGAGTATGGTACGCGTCCTTTCGGAGATCTGTCCGAGAGCGATCTCGCTGCTGCCCATGCTGAGCTCGATGTCACCGCTGTCGAAGGTCGCGAAGTCCGTGAGGTCCTTGTCCTGGTATGGGCTGTAGGTCTCGAGTCCGTACGATTCGTGCCTGATGGCACGGCTTCCGAAGCGTGTTCCCGGGCGATATGAGGTCGTGGAATCGAACGGGGCTCCGAAAATGACGATCTCCGCATCCTCGTAAGGTGCATCGCAGGCGATGAATGTCTCTATGTTTCTTTCAAGCATATCCTAGTCCTTTATCTTTTCCACGTCCTTGAGTGCCCTCTCGACGTACGCAGGAAGCGCAAAGCATCCGACATGGAGGTTCGTGGTATAGTAGTCCGTAGCGATTCCGAGGCTGTTCCAGCGGGCCGCGTCGAGGTCGTCCACCGGATGGTACCTTTTCGAGGCGAAGCCGAAGAGCCAGTAGCCAGAAGGGTATGACGGGATGTGCGCCTGGTATACGCGGCTTATCGGGAAGCTGGTGAGAATGCGCTTGTGCGCCTTCTGGGTCTCGACCCTGTCGGCCTCATAGAACGGGCTCTGGTGCTGGTTGACCATGATTCCGTCCTCCTTGAGGGCCTTGTAGCAGCTGCCGTAGAACTCGCGGGTGAGGAGGCTCTCTCCCGGGCCGTAGAATCCTGCCGAGTCGACGATGATGATGTCGTATTCGTTCTCGATGTGACGTATGAAGCGGAGCGCATTGTCGGTATAGAGGTTGACGCGCGGATCATCCAGCGATGCTGCGACGTCCGGAAAGAACTTGCGGCATGCCTCGACCACTCCGTCGTTGATCTCGACGAGGTCTATCCTCTCAATGCTCTCGTACTTGACGAGCTCGTCTATCACTCCGCCGTCTCCGGCACCGAACACGAGTATCTTGCGAGCGTCCTTGTGGACCGCCATCGGAACGTGGGCGAGCATCTCGTCATAGATGAACTCGTCCCTCTCGGTGAAGATGATGTAACCGTCTACCGCGAGTATCCTTCCATACTCGATAGAGTCGAAGATGTCCACCCTTCCGAGGTCGTTCTCGTTACTGTAGAGGTGCTTGTCGACGCGCACCGAGAACTTGACGTCCTCCGTATGATGTTCAGAAAACCAGTACTCCATCCTTTTCTAATATATGGTCATTTCCTTGATAACGTTGAGTCTCTCGCACTTCTCGTCCTCCGGTCCGGTAAGGGAGCAGCCCTTCTCCTTCGCATAGAGGATATAGTCGATGATCTCCTGGGTGATCCTCTCTCCCGGGGCGAGGATAGGAATGCCTGGAGGGTAGCTCATCACGAACTCCGTACATACCCTTCCCTTGGTCTCGCGGATAGGGATCATCTCCTCCTTCACCGCATAGAACGCCTCCTGAGGAGTGAGCACGACCTGCGGGTTGATATACTCATGGTCGAAGAGGCCGGTCCTGTCCTTGCTGTAGAGCCTCTTGATGTCGTAGAGTGCGCTGACGAGCCTCTCGACCTCCCTCATGCGGTCTCCGATGGAGATATATGCGAGCACGTTGCCGATGTCGCCGAGCTCAAGCTGGATGTCATACTCGTCCCTGAGAAGGTCGTACACCTCGATGCCGGCAAGTCCGATGTCGAGGGTGAACACGGTGAGCTTGGTCGTGTCGAAATCATATACGCTGTCGCCGTTGATCAGTTCCTTTCCATAGGCATAGTATCCGCCGATCTTGTTGATTTCCGTACGGGCGTACTCCGCAATCTCGCACACCTGACGGAAGGACTCCTTGCCCCTGAGCGCGAGATTGCGCCTGGAGATGTCGAGGCTCGCCATCAGGAGGTAGGAAGCGCTCGTGGTCTGGGTAAGGTTGATCACCTGACGCACGTAACCTGCGCTGACCCTCGGTCCTGCGAGCAGGAAGGAGCTCTGGGTAAGGCTTCCGCCGGACTTGTGCATGCTCACCGAAGACATGTCCGCACCCGCCGCCATGGCCGTCACTGGCATGTTCTCGCCGAAGTAGAAGTGAGTTCCATGAGCCTCGTCCACGAGGACGAGCATGTTGTGCTGATGGGCGATCTCGACTATCTTCCTGAGGTTCGAGCATATTCCGTAGTAGGTCGGATTGTTCACGAGTATGGCGACAGCGTCCGGATTCTCCTCAATGGCCTTCTCGACCTGGGAGATCTTCATTCCGAGCGCGATTCCGAGCTTCTTGTCCGTCTCCGGATTGACATAGATCGGAGTCGCTCCGTTGACTACGAGGGCGTTGATGACGCTCCTGTGGACATTGCGCGGCAGGATGATCTTCTCACCCGCCTTGCAGGCTGTAAGGACCATGGTCTGCACGGCAGAGGTGGTACCTCCTACCATGAGGAACGCATGAGCGGCACCGAAGGCATCTGCGGCGAGAGCTTCGGCTTCCTTGATGACTGAGATCGGGTGACAAAGGTTGTCGAGCGGTTTCATCGAATTGACGTCCAGCTCGACGCACTGCTTACCAAACAGCTTGACGAGTTCGGGATTGCCTCTGCCCCTCTTGTGACCGGGGACATCGAACGGCACGACCCTGTTCCTGCGGAATTCTTCCAGAGCCTCGTAGATCGGGGCTTTGTCCTGATTCATCGGCTTAAGTCTTAATTAATAAGTTCATAAATGGCCTTTTTCCGAGCCCGTCGGGGCACAAAAAAAGACATAAACAATACTTACCTTCTTGTCTACGTCTGCATGAATCGGGATACCTTCTTCAATACAGAATTATCAGAGTCTATATAGCAAATATTTACTTTTACTACTCTTATTGACCGCGTTCAAGTCGGAATGGTTATAAAGTAACCAACTCTAATTTAAAAGCGTGCCCTTCCGGGACACAATGCGCAGTCCTCTGCGCAAAAATCAATAATTAAAATATTTACCTGGAAACCTCTAATAAATCTATATCGTTATCCATCACGGCAAAGATACAAAAAAAAAGGATTTGCAAAAGATTCTCGCTAAATTAGCGGTCATAATCCCCATTATTCCTTTTAAAATGAAAAAACTTGCAATAGCATCTCTCATCCTGATCGGCGCATTCTCTTTCGGAGCACATGCCCAGGGATATCAGTTCACCACTGTCGTATCACAGAAGGCGACCCCGGTCAAGGACCAGGCCTCTACCGGCACATGCTGGTGCTTTGCCACCACATCGTTCATGGAGTCAGAGCTCCTGAGGATGGGAAAGGGCGAATATGACCTCTCCGAGATGTTCATCGTCCGCCAGAAATACATCAACCAGATCAATGACAACTACCTGCGCCACGGCAAGGGCAATGTCGGTCAGGGCAGCCTCTCACACACATGGATGAATGCTTTCCGCCAGGTCGGAATCGTTCCGGAGGATGTTTACCATGGAATTGCATACGACTCGAAGTCCCATAACCACAGCGAGATGGCGCGCGTGATCGGCAGCGTCGCAAAGATTTCTGTGGACATGCAGAAGAAGAGCGCCCAGTACGACAAGATCGTGGCGTCAGTGCTCGACTCATACCTCGGCGAAGTGCCGGAGTCTTTCAGCTACAAGGGCAAGGAATATACTCCGCAGTCATTCGCAGCCAGCCTCGGCCTCAACATGGATGACTACATCGAGATCACCAGCTTCTCGCACAAGCCTTACTATGAGAAGATGATTGTGGAGGTAGAGGACAACTGGGAGCACGAGAGCCAGTACAACCTTCCGCTCGACGAGATGATGGCAGTGCTCGACCATGCGCTGATGCACGGCTACACAGTGGACTGGGACGCCGACGCCAGCGAGAAGGGCTTCGGATTCAGGAAGGGTGTCGCAATCAACCCTCTCGTCACCAAGCTCGACGACTATTCCACCACCGACCGCGCCCGATTCGAGAACCTCAGCGTCGCAGAGCGCCTCGATGAGGTCTACAAGTTCGAGAATCCATATCCCGAGATCGAAGTGACCCAGGAAGTGCGCCAGCAGGGCTATGAGAGTTTTGCTACCACCGACGACCACCTTATGCACATCACCGGAATCGCAAAGGACCAGAACGGCACCAAATACTACATCACCAAGAATTCATGGGGAGAGAGCAACATCGACGGAGGTTACCTCAACATGTCGGAGAGCTTCGTACGTGCCAAGACCATCTATTTCATGATTCACAAGGATGCCCTCCCTAAGGACATCGCCAAGAAGCTCGGTCTCAGGTAGAAGATGTTTGAGTTCATCCAGGAAAGAAGCAAGCAACTGACATGGATAAGCGCAACCGTCGCCGTCTTGGCGGTGGTGGTTGCCATCGTGTTCGGCCAGAAGAAGGAAAAGAACGAAGATCCGGCTAAGTACCTCGTCCGATATGAGGCACCGGCGATGAAATATGGCACCGTTTTCAATGACCTCAACCCGGAGCAGCTCGCGGCGGCGCAGGAGTTCGGTCTCAAGGAAAGGCCTGCCACGAGGACGGACGTCGAGGGCAAGAACCTGGTTCTCATCGAGGAGACCAAGGCATACGTGGTCGACAAGCTCGACTATTCCATCCCCTACCTCACAAAGAACGCAAAGAAGGAGCTCGACCGCATAGGCGAGGCATTCCGCGCGAAGCTCAAGGAGAACAAGCTCCCTCAATATCAGTTCACGGTGACGTCAGTCCTCCGTACAGACGAGGACGTGAAGAATCTCAGGAAGGTCAACGTCAATGCCAGCGCGAACTCCGCGCACTGCTATGGCACGACCTGGGACATCTCCTACTACACCTTCCAGCATGTCGGGAAGGACAAGCACTGGATGGACCCCGACGACCTCAGGAAGGTCCTCGCGGAAGTTCTCCGCGAAGAGCAGGAAGCAGGACGCCTCTATGTCAAGTACGAGAAGAAGGAGAGCTGTTTCCACATGACCGCCCGCCAGTAGGTCGGGAGTCTGCTACCACTCGCCGTCGTCGTCCAGATTGAAAGACTGGGTGCGATTCTCATCGCTTCCAACCAAGAAAATAGACTCCGACTTGATTTCTATCACTCTGCACTCAGGTGCGGAGTATTCTGTATATATCTTTTCCATATCTGTCTACATGATCTTATTGGTCTGAACCTTAGTATATATGCTCTCGAGAGTATTGTCGTTGTCTGTCGCCCAGTTCGGGTGCTGATACTCTCCGGCCGCCATTCCGAGCATCTTCTCGATGAATCTGTCGAGGTCGCTCGCGCTGATTGCCACTCCCTGCGCCGCAAACTGCTGGTTCAGGTAGTAGTAGGCTTTTTCCTGCCTGTCCTTGCCTTTGTCAGAAGTGTATTTCATGAAGCCGTCTGACGAATAGAATTGCTGAGGCACTTTACTTATGCCACCCGTATACTTTCCCCTCAGGGCAGACTTTCCTTTCACTATCTTCTGCTCATGAGACATATTGGTAATCTCGAACTCAAGCGCTATGTTTCCTTCCGAAACACCCAACAAAGACAGAATGGTAAATCCTACAGCACCGGTCCTGTCCGCTCCAGACTTGCAATGAAAAGCAACCGGGGTATCATTGTTAACGACCTGATCAATGATCCAGGCCACATCCTGTACCACAGAATAATAGGTCAGCGGGGCCGTCATGGCATTGTTTGTCATAATTCTCTTGAACTGCCAACCCGATATGCTTAAGTGCGCTATGTCAAGAGAATAAGCATGTGAGTAATCCGATTTGGTAGACTTCTCCTCAGAAGGTAAAGCCCTGAGGTCAAGCTCAGCCTTAATTCCCATATCCTTCAGTTGTTGTTCTGATTTCTGAGAGAGTTGATGATAATTATTGATATCACCAAGTTCATTCATGTCATACTCTTTCGTATCCAGTTTCCATACTCCATTGAGGCTACCGCAACGATAGACTAAGCCGAACTCCACCTTGTGACCTCCAAGTCCTGTCCAACCACCGAGATCGCGGAAATTCCATGTATCCTCAACGGTCACCATACGAACTCGACCCTCTGCCTTGAACTTGCCGCTTGACTTGACCTCGTTGCCGTCCTTTACCTGATAGGCATAGATATGCCCAGGAATCATGTTCATGAACACATGACTTGTTCCTGTGACAGATCTACCAGAATAGACATCATGACCCTTAGTCACGTCAGTCAAGCCCACCTTATACGTAGCTGAAGATTCACCAGTCCATGTGATGGTATTGTATCTCGGATTATCTTGGTCTACAGCAGAAGTAGCGAAAGTACCTGTGAAATAAGTCGCCGCACCCCATTTGCTATAAGGGCCCTTATCAAGATATGTCTTCAGAGCATTATTCTCGATATTGAAAGTATCGATTGGGGCCAGGGAAACTGCCCTGGCAGGCATCTTCTTGATGGAATTGAGCGAGATGACATTAGCCTTCGATGTTCCGAAATCCTGGTATGATCCGCCGGAGTAGATGCTCACGTCGAAGCCCTCGTCAAATACTCCCACTGGTACTACGAAATGGAAGGTCGTAGGCTCGGAAGAAAGCTGCGCACCCTTGCAGTCCAGGATGATCATCGAACTTCCGCCGTCGATCTCCTCTGCTGCGATTCCGTCCTGGCAGTCCGCGAGAGTGATGGTAGAGCTGCCCCAGAGGCTCTTTCCTCCCCTATCCGAGATGGTGATGTTGTCGACCGCGCAGTCTCCGGTGAGAGAAAGCTGGAGAACGCCCATCACGTTGCTGAAGTTAGCCTTGTACCTCTCGCCGTTGAGTTCCACGGTTCCGACCATGATGTTTGCGGCATGTCCGAATGAGCCGGCCACATACTCCTGCTTCTGAGGAATCTCGATCCTGACCGCACCGTTCTCCACTCCGACCATGGAAGAATATGGATATACGGCGACATAGCTGTCATCCAGTTCACCTTCTGCATTGGTTTTAGCCTCGAACTCTCCGTAAGGATGGCCGGCTTCGCTCTTGAGCTCCATCCTCAGGTCAAGAGCACCACCATTCGTGCTCATGACATGGAAGGCATCGCCCTCGTCCCAGAGGACCTGGATGCCGTCAAGGGTAGTCTTGGTCTCCGGATCTGCCGACGAGGCGGACATCACGATAGTTCTTTCCTGAGCCTGACCCAACTGGGTATCTTCGCCTGGCTTCCCAGTGAAGGGCTCATCAATCGTACAGGCCGCAAGGACTGCAGCCGCAAGCAACACAACAAATTTCTTCATCTCTATTTAGTGGTCTACTTCTGATTCTTCTTTTCCAGTCTGTCCATGATCTTGCGCAAGGCTTCGATCCATGGCTTGTAGCCGTCGGATTCGAGTATGGACTTTAGCGCCATCTCGTTGAGGCCGCCCGGAGTCATCTCGTATGCGAGATCATAGATATCGCCGTCTTCCCTTGCGCGAGCCTTGATGTCCAGGGCCTCGTAGAAGCCGGTCATATAGTCGATGGAGGTTCTCTGCGAGAGTCCCCTCTCCATTCCGAACTTGGTGGTCTCATGTATGAGCATGTAATATGCGCTCATAAGACCGGTGAGTCCCGATATCACCGACAGTTCGCTCTCCTTCTCCACGGTGATCATTCGGCCCAGCGGCGAGAAGAGTGCATCAACCTCCTCATCATATGGGAAGTATGCAATCGGTCCTATGTGCATGGCTGCGAACGGCAGCGGAACCATTCGGAGTATCTTCGCAACCGGACCGGTCATGGCACCGACCTTTTCGATGGAATGGTCGCTCATGATCGACAGTATCTTCTGCTCAGGTCGAAAGTGAAGTTCAGCGAGAATGCCCTCCGCATGACGCGGGATAAGGGTAAGGAATACCCACTCGGCATTGTCCACGACCTCCTGGTTGTCATTGCAGACAGTCACTGCATCGGGGTACGCATCCTTAAGGCGCTGTGCCCTGCCGGCATTGCGAGGAGAAAGATAGAAATGGAGCTGAGAACGAGATTCTGCATCAGTGCAGAAGCCGTCGACGAGGGCTGATGCGATCACACCAGTACCGAGTATACCTATGTTCATAGTCTTAAGCTTGGAAAACGTCGCAAAAATAAAAAAAAGTCACCTATTCTGAGGCAAAAAACGATTGAAGTGGGTACAAAAAAAATGAGCTGCGCCGCATCACGCGGGGCACCTCATACTAACCACATAATTAATAACACTAAAACTAATAACCAATTGATTGAAGGTACTTACTGAACAGCTTTCCCGTTCAACCGATGCAAAGATACGGCGAAAATTTTATTTTGCAAATTTTTTAAAAACTTTTTTCGTTAAAATTTTGTTAAAATCGCATATTCTTCTGAATAATAACATCTTAACAAATTAGTAAAATATTTAATTATAGGCTTTCGGAAAGTAATTATTACTTTTGTACAAACTTAGACAAACAAATATGCAGTTAGACGGAAGAAGACAGAGCTCCAATGTGGTAGACCGCAGAGGAGTATCAAGAGGAGCAGCGGTCGGAGGACTCGGACTCGGCGGCGCCATAATCGTTGGTTTGATCTCCCTGCTCCTGGGCGGCGATCCTGGTGATGCCATCCAGACCATCAATTCCATGATGCAGGGCACCGAGGTTGTCGGCGGAGCTGAGAACCTCTCACAGGAAGAGCAGGAACTTGGAGTGTTCGCAAGCCAGATTCTCGCAGGTACGGAGGACGTATGGACAGAGATATTCAGCCAGTATGGCAAGACCTATGTACCACCGAAGCTCGTCCTCATCAAGGGCCAGGTTCAGTCAGGTTGCGGCGGTGCGACAGCGTCCAGCGGTCCTTTCTACTGCAGCGCAGACCAGTGCGTATATATCGACCTATCATTCTTCACGACCATGAAGCAGCAGTTCGGAGCCGGCGGTGACTTCGCCTATGCATACGTCATCGCACATGAGGTCGGACACCATGTTCAGTATCTCCTCGGTACCCTCCAGCAGGCACATCAGCAGATGGCCAGGGTCAGCAAGACCGAGAGCAACCAGATCAGCGTGCGTCTTGAGCTTCAGGCCGACTTCTATGCCGGCGTATGGGCATACAACGACAATAAGATGTTCGGTTCCCTCGAACCTGGTGACCTCGACGAGGGCCTCGCGATCGCAGCCCGCATCGGTGACGACTACCTCCAGCAGAAGAATTACGGAAGGACTGCCCCTGAGACCTTCAACCATGGAACCTCTGCACAGCGTTCAAGGTGGCTCAAGAAGGGCTTCAGCACCGGAGACATCCGTCAGGGCGACACCTTCTCCCCTGCTTACGCAAGCCTCTAGAGAGGAATTCTGCCTGATGGCAGTTCACAAATACAATAACGGCCGACGATTTTTTCGCCGGCCGTTATCAGTTTATAGATCCCGTGTAGAGACTATTTCTTTGCGAGTACGAGCTTGACGTTGCCGTCTGCATCGAGGAGCTCGAGCTTCTCACCGTTGAGATTGATGCAGAGAGGCTCCTGGATAGCATTCACGAAATTGGTTTCCTGAGCCATTGCTGCAGGATCGCCTGCCATCCTGGTCATCATACCTTCCTCGAGGGTAAGAGCGCCATTCTCGACAGAGTATGTTCCGTTGATCATGTTGACACCGGTATTGGCGCTATAGTTAGTACCGTCGAATGAGATTACAACCTCATTCATGATGGTCTCGACTGCGTTACCGTCGATAGAAACCACTGCCCACTCGCCGTTTACATCTACGGCTTCCTTGGCACCGCCGCATGAAACGACCAAGAGTGCCGATGCTGCCACTGCAGCTGCAAATGATAAGATCTTCTTCATAATGGTTACACTTCTTAATTAACGCTGCAAATATAAATCAAATATCGTTCCTAACTAAATGATTTCGTTAAAATCAGGAAGGACTATATCGCAAAGAGGCTCCAGCGCTTCCGCCGGATTGGTGGTGGAAAGGCCCACGACCTTGCATCCTGCAGCGCGGCCTGCGGCGACACCCGCGAAGCTGTCTTCGAAGACGACGCATTCCTCCGGCTTGAAGTCGAACACACGAGAACCGAGCAGATAGCAATCCGGATCGGGTTTCGACGCCTTGAAATGCTCGCTGGTGAACACCTCGTCGAAAAGATCCCGAAGTGCAGGTCGAGCCTTCCACACGTTCTCCATCTTCACGGCATTGCTGCTAGTCACCAGAGCGGTCTTCACTCCTGCCATCTTGAGCTTCACGAGATAGTCCCATGCACCAGGGATGAAGTCGAACACCATGTTACTCTCGAATTCGTCAAGCTTGCGCACGAGCTCGGGTACATACTGCGGCTCTATCCATCGTTCTGTTATCTGGGTGAGAGTCTGTCCCTTGATACGATATGCGAAATCGGGTATTTCAGGATGGTATATGCGTCCCATTGCGCCCCAGAATTCAGTATACTGAGGCTCCGTATCGACGATCACTCCGTCGAGATCAAACAGTCCAGCTTTAAAAACTGGCTCCAATAATTCTTGTTTTTTCATAATAAGGTCGGCAAAAATGCGAAGTTTTTTTCTGCATAACAAAAAGTTATTGACAAAGGACTTATTATATTTGCACAAAACCAACTACACATGAATATCAGACACCTTATTTTCTGCGCAGCAGCAGTCGTATCCTGCCTGTCGTTAAACTCCTGCAAGGTCACCCCGTCGAATCAGGACGGCAGTGAACTCTGGCTCGTGAATTCACGCCCATACCAGGAGGTGCTCAGCTCGGTGGAGACTGTCATCGACTCATCATTGGAGAAGGAAGAATACCATATCTTTGACGCAGAAGGCAAGCGCATCGTAGCCGGCGGTTCGGAAGCCGGCGTCAGGTACGGAGTATACGCGCTCCAGAGAGCCGAAATCCTCGGCCATGCCGCAAAGGGCATGGACCTCAGGGAGAAGCCATACTACGAGTATCGTATCCTCAACCACTGGGACAACCTCGACGACTCAGTCGAGCGCGGATATGCAGGTCCATCTATGTGGGAATGGACCTCCGAGAACATCCCAGAAGCACGAATCCGTCTCTACGGCGAGCTCTGTGCTTCGGTCGGCCTCAACGGTGCCGTCCTCAACAACGTGAACTCCAATCCTCTCATCCTCGACGAGGAGCATATCGCACGCGTCGCAAAGATTGCAGACATACTCAGGGAGTACGGCATCACCACCTACCTCTCTATCAAATGGACCAGTCCAATCGCTCTCAGCGGACTCACCAGCGGCGATCCTTTCAATGCCGGAGTGCGTCAGTGGTGGGCAGACAAGGCTGCCGAGATCTATGCTGCCATCCCTGATTTCGGAGGTTTCCTCGTAAAGGCGAACTCAGAGGGTCAGGCTGGTCCGCAGGACTACGGCAGGACTCACGCCGACGGCGCGAACATGCTCGCAGAGGCGCTCAAGCCTTACGGCGGTATCGTGATGTGGAGGGCTTTCGTATATGACCCTGCCAGCCCAGACCGCGCAAATCAGGCCGTAGAGGAGTTCCTTCCTCTCGACGGGCAGTTCGCGGACAACGTGATCATCCAGATCAAGAACGGTCCTATCGATTTCCAGGCACGCGAGCCTTTCAATCCGCTCTTCGGTCAGCTCCGCCACACCAACATGATGATGGAGTTCCAGATCACTCAGGAGTATCTCGGTTTCTCCAACCATCTCGTATATCACGGAACCACCTATGAGGAGGTCCTCGATGCCGACACTTATCGTGACGGCGAAGGCTCTAATGTGGCCAAGGTCATCAAGGGTATCGCGGGTGTTGCAAACACCGGTCAGGACAAGAACTTCTCCGGATACATCTTCGCACAGTCCAACTGGTACATGTTCGGTCGTCTCGCATGGAATCCCGAACTCAGCGCCGAGCAGATCGCAGACGAGTGGATACATCAGACCTTCGTAAGACCACAGGGCATGTCAGAGAAGGCATTTGACAACAAATTCGTCGCCCCGGTCAAGGACATCATGATGGAGTCTCGTGAAGCTTGCGTCAACTACACCATGCCACTCGGTTTCCACCATCTCTTCGCCGGCTCTCACTATGGCCCGGGCCCATGGGAGAGGAGCATCCGTCAGGACTGGTCGCCTATGTTCTATCACAAGGCAGACGAGGAAGGTGTAGGTTTCGAGAGAACCCGCAGAGGATCTGACAACGTTGACCAGTACAACGAGCCTCTCGCATCCAAGTATGACGACATCACCACCTGCCCTGAGAACCTCATCCTCTGGTTCCACCATGTTCCATGGGACTATAAGATGAAGTCCGGCAGGACCGTATGGGACGAGATCTGTCTCCACTACGACACTGGTATCTCCGAGGTAGAGAACTTCCAGAAGACCTGGAAGGGCCTTCAGCCTTATGTGAGCCCACAGATATTCGCAGAGGTCACCAAGAAGCTCGATATCCAGAAGAACGATGCAGAGTGGTGGCGTGACGCGTGCGTAGGTTTCTTCCAGACCTATTCCGGAAGGGAACTTCCTGAGGACGTACGCCCTCTCAACATGCCTATCGACTCCGTGATGACCAAGCAGATGCTCTCAAAGCGTGACGGCATGCCTACCCATGATGAGAACAACATGCCAGTCCTCGTGCCTAACCGCAGGTTCGTTCCTGGAGGCCAGATGTCCAGCGCCGGCCCTGTCGCCGGAGAGAAATAATTGGTCCTCGGGGCTTGCAGCCCCGGCGGCCAACACAGAAACTAATAAAAGCCGACCCGCAGAGGGCCGGCTTTTATATAATATAAGGAAACTTGCTAGAACTTCCTGGTAAGAGTGATGACACCTGCAGAGAGGGCATCAATCGAGATGGTAGCCTTGCCGTCGCTTACCTTCGGAGAAGCGGTCTTGAGAGCAACCGCATTCTTATTTTCCATGCTGTTGGCAGCCATGAGGTCACCCGGAGCATAATACTCGTACTCTGCGTGTGCAATACCCTTCCAGTCACCGCTGATCTCGAGCTCATAAGGAGTCTCCGTAGGGTTGCAGACCTTGACGATCACGTCCCTTCCGTTCTCAGACATGGTGGTCACGATGCTGAGGTCCTTGGTCTCGCCCTTGAAGTCTACGAGATACTTCGAGAAGTGGTTGTACCAGAGCTCGGTCACCTGATAGTTAGGTGCAACGAATACATCCTTGTAGTCGAAGTTGATGAACGCGTTGTTCCAGTCAGGCATGTCGGTACGACGGATGAAGAGAGCCGCTGCACCCATACCTACGATATCACGCTGCTCACACACATTGAGGAAGCCAGCAGCGAAGAGACCGGTTCTCCAGTCAATGCTCTGAAGGTTCCACTCCGAGATGAAGAGCTTGATGTTAGGGTTCGGAGAATTAGCAATCACTTCAGCATAGTGGTCGTACTGAGCTGCAAGCCTCTGAGGACCGGTAGCATATCCACCCTGCTGCTCATAGTGATGGAGGCTGAGGAAATCGAAGTAGTTGCCGGACCTGTTGATGAACTCCTCATCCTCTGAGAAGCCACCGCAGGCGATGATGGTGATGGTAGGATCGATCTCGCGCATGGCTGTAGAGAACTCGCGTACGCAAGCCTCATATCTCTCGATACCCATCTCCCACATCTCATTGTCGATCTCCCAGAACTTCACGTTGTATGGCTCCGGATGACCGTTCGCGGCACGCTTAGCACCCCATTCATCGGTTGCAGGAGCATTGCAGTAACGAAGCCACTCGCATGCGCTCTGGATGAAGTCCGGACGCTCCGAGTCTGGACGCTCGAAACCTACAGGAACCACGATGATAGGCTCAGAGTTGATGGTACGGCAGAACTTGATGAACTCGTCGGTTCCGAAGCAGTTCTGGTCGTAATCCATCCACATCCAGTGTGCCCACCTCTGGCGCTCTTCCTGTGGACCGATACCCCACTTCCAGTCATACTGGGCGGTATAACCTCCTCCTGGCCACCTGAGACAGGTAGGATGGAGATCCTGGACCGCCTTGAGGATGTCAGGACGGAAGCCGCCGAGAGACTCTCCGGTCGCGGTTGTAAGGCTCACCTGGTCGACCTGTACGGTACCGTTCTCGACGACGATGGCGAAATCTGCGTCACCAGCGTATGAGCCGGCGCTGAGTTCGATGTCATACTTCTTCCACTCTGAACCCGGTACGCCGAGAGACTGGACAGCCACGTCAGAAGCACCGTTCTTGAGAGCCACAGAAAGCTTGCCGTCGCCCTTCGCGTAGATTGAGCCGACGAACTTCTCGCCTGCAATCACGTTCTGAGGGCCCTGAGCAACGCCGGTAGCGCTGGTGGCAGTGATCTTCTGCGAATAGTCCATATTGATGGCGTCACCCTTGACGAGTTCGAAGCTGCCGTTTCCGAAAGAGTTCCACTGAGGAGCGACAGAAGGAATCTTCACGTCCTCTGGAGTACCCTCGAAGTAGGTGGTGTAGCCGTTAGGTGAAGTGACCTTGATATTCTTATAATAGGTCTCGGTATAGTTTACCCAGAGAGTCACGTCGTTCTTCGGAGCAAGTGAGAGCTTGCTGTAGGCAAGCACCTTCTTGCCGTCCCAGAACACGGTGATGTTCTTGCCGCGCACATTGATGCGGAGCTTATGCCAGTCGCCGCTCACCCACTCGAGAGGTGGGATCTGCGCTGTTGTAGCATTCTTCATCACGATTGGTTCAAACACGTTCACCTTGCGTGTACGTGGGCCCATCTGCATCTCCCTCTCAACCTGCTGTGCGAGAGCGAAGTTAGGACCGGTCTCGGCTGCCTGTGCCCTCTCCCTGGCCTGTGCGAGGTTATTGGCCTGAATCTGAGATTCGGTCTGCGCAGGATTGAAGAGTCTTGCCTCATACTTAGGATCATGGATACGGACGTAGTAAGGCTTGCCCTCCGCGTCGTTTCCGACAGCGAACCTGATATCAAGGAGACCACCTGACCATGACCTTCTGGCAAGCTTGTACGCACGCCAGTTGACGTCCATGGTGATGTCGTATGAATCCGCGTTCACGGTAGTGATGTTGAGAGGCTGCTCATAGCGGGTAGGAGAATGGAGGACGTCGCCATCCATGAACCAACCGTCGAAGAAGCCATCCCTCGGCGTGATGCCTGGGTGGTGCTCAGGCTCGAAGGACCTCTCATAGATAAGTTCCTGCCAAACACCGTTGTTGGCAGAAAAATAGATGTGCTCGAAGAGCTGACCGTACAAGTTCTCGTCGATGATTCCGGAAGGCTTCTTCGCGGTCACGTCGATAGAGACTTTTTCCTGTGCGGCTGCGGCTGCGGTAAATGCCGCAGCCGCCATTGCTATACAAATGATTCTTTTCATTCTACTTGAAGAGTTTCTTGGCAACGATTTCGATATAGTCACGGCAGTTCATCCAAGTATGTCCGCCGCCCGGGTTATAGAAATCATGCTTGATTTTGAGAGTGGTGAGCTGCTGATCGAGGTCGCGGGACGCCTTGATGAGGAAGTCGTCCGAACCTGTGCCGAGCCACATCATCTTCACGTTCTTCTTGATTGCCTTGACCGGTGCATACACGCCTGTCTCGAAGTTGGTCCTGTACTCCTCGCCGAAGATGGCAGGTGCCATCGCAGCCACGTACTGGAACTGCTCAGGATTGCCGAGTCCACATGCGAGTGCCTGACGTCCGCCGAGAGAGAAGCCTGCGATAGCGCGGTTCTTCTTGCCGGTGAGGACGTTGTAGTTAGACTCGATGAACGGAACGACCTCGTCGAGAATCTCACGGGTGACGATGTCAGTGCCGGTAGCGTCATAGCTGTCAGCAAGTCCGCGCAGCATCATCTCCGGATAAGGATTCGCGTAAGGCATGACGATTATCATCCTCTTTGCGAGGCCCTTGGCGATGAGGTTGTCAAGAATGATGTTCACATGTCCGACCTTGAACCATGTCTCATAGGTATCGGTCATACCGTGGATGAGATAGAGGACAGGGAGCTTCTCGCTGCCTGCAGGATCATAACCGGCAGGAGTGTAGACGCACATCGGACGATCGAAGCCGCCGCAGTTCTCAGAATGGTAGTAACGATAGGAAACCTTTCCATGAGGCACCTTCTGGATATCCTGGATGCCAGGCTCCGGACCGCGTACGTCTGCAAGAGAGTACTTGAAGCCCTCATTAGGGAAGATGAACATGTTGTTAGGATCGGCCACCTGGGTGCCATCGATCTGGAAAGCGTATGGATAGATGTCAGGCTGGTCCGGCTTGACGGTGATAGTCCACACTCCCCTCTCGTCCTTGGTCATCGGCTTGGTGCCGCTGAACATCTGGCACTCGAGCTCGACCCTGGTAGCATTTGGGGCCTGGCAGCGGAATGTCACGCTGCCGTCAGCATTGTACTCCGGAGATACGACACCGGCTGGGAAGAGACGAGCCATCACCTCCGGGGTGAGTCTCTGCTCCTGCTGCTGGGCATTGAGGAGGAGAGGCATGAGCATCGTCGCCGCTACAGCCAATATGGTCTTGTATACTGTTTTCATGATAGTCTCGTGGATTTAGGTTATTCCTGGAAAAGAAGCGGCAGCGACTCCTCAAGCCAGAACTTGGCATTCATCCAAGTGTGGCCGTACTTGTCGTTTGTAAATACCTTGATGTTGTTGATTCCCTTCTTGTCGAGGAAGTCCATATATTCCTTTGCGTTTCCGTAGAGGAAGTCATCGGTTCCCACGCCGAGCCAGAACACCTTGATGTCCTTGTTGAGCTTCGCTGCATCATCATACACGCCTGGAAGATCCATGCTGGTGAATGAGCTGTATGAGCAGAGATGAGAGAACTTGTCGAGGTTGGTAAGTCCGAAGGCAAGGCCCTGGTTACCACCGCGGGAGAAGCCTCCGATCGCACGATGCTCGCGGTCATTGATGGTCCTGTAGTTAGACTCCACGAAAGGCATGAGGTCGTTGAGAAGATCCTTGCTGAACGCGTCACCAAGCTTCCTCATGTCGACCTGACCTGGCTGGAAGTATTTCGAAGGATTACCGTAAGGAAGAACGACTATCATGTCCTTGGCCTTTCCCTCTGCGATGAGGTTGTCAAGGATGAAGTTGACTCGTCCTACCTTGAAGTACACCTCCTCTGTGTCGGTGGTACCGCTGATGAGGTACATCACAGGATACTTCTTGCCCGGATTCTTGTCGTATGTAGGAGGAGTATAGACGATAGCGTTGCCGAATGTTCCGAGTGTCTCGGACCAATAGTTGACATAGTCCACGCTACCGTGAGGAACTTCCTTAATCGCATGGAGCAACGGCGCCCCGTTGCCACGGATGTCCACGACGCTGTTCTTGAAGGTCTCGTTAGGGAACCAGTCCGGATTCTGAGGATCCATGACATTGATTCCGTCAACGATGAAGCAATAAGGATAGAGGTCCGGAGCGGCTGGACCGACAGTTGCGGTCCAGACTCCGTCCTTATTCTTCTCCATCTGCACAGTGCCGGCGAACTGAACGTTCAGCTTGACGTCCTTGGCGTTAGGATTAAGATAGTTGAATGTTACTGTGTTGTCCCTATTTACGATTGGAGACTCTACGCGAACCCTTGCTATTACTGGGAGAACTGGGCTGATCTGCAGGAACGTCCTCGATCACGACTCTGATCTTACCTGCGGTCTTGCCAGGGATAATCTCGAATCTGAGCTGCTTGGTGATCTGGGTACCAACACCCATCTTGGTAGCAACCTCAGTGTAAGTTGGCTTAGGGTTGGCTTCCTTAGAGATGAGATCCTTCTCAGTGAGCTCGCCGTTGAAGAATACAGGGCCATAAGAGTGGCTGAGTACCCAGTAACCTGGAGTCACGTCGTCGAATACATACTCGTTAACGCCTTCCTTGATCATGAAATACCTGGTCTGGTTGTCCATGGTATAACCTGATACGCGCTCGCCCGGCTTTCTCTTGAGGAGCTGGATCTCAGCACCGGTACCCTTGGTAGCAAGAGTATTCTCCTTGTAGTAGTTGAGACCGCTGTCGAATGCCTCTACGTCGAAGTAGTACTCAGGAGCGGTATTGAGGCTATGCATGTAAAGGGTATTCTTGCCGTAAACGATGTAGCTGTTGTAGAGCTTGTTAGGCTCGATACCGTAACGAACTACGTATCCGTCTGCACCTGGGACAGGATCCCAGAGGAGGTTGGCCTCGCGGCGATCCTCAGGATTGCGGACTACCTTGACATCCTTTACCTTGGTCCTGGACTGCCATGAAGTTGTACCGAACACGCGGAGGTCCTTGATAGAGAACTTGGCGTTGTCGTAGCAAGCCACGTTGGTAACCCTGACGTAGCGTGCGTGCTGAGGAGTTGCAAGCTCGTTGTAGTCATGCCTGAGCTCGACCTTGTTGTTAGGCTTGTCGATGATCTTGGTCCAGGTGTTGCCGTCCCTTGAAACCTCGACGGTGTAGCACTGGTAGTGGTCAGGATTGTTGGTGAAGCCGGTCATACGGTCACCCACGCTCTGTGAAGCCTGTGCATCGATATGGTCCCAGTTGATCTGGATTGCGCAGATATTTGCGTCTGCACCGAGGTCCACGGTGAAGAACTCACCAGGATTGCCGGTCTCAGCGCACCAATAGGTGGTGAAGTTCTCGTCGAGAGCCCTGTCAGGAGTGAAGTTGCCGTAAGTTGAAGATACGATGGCCTTCTTGCCGTTTGAAAGAAGCATCCAGTCAGCATAGTTGTCCACGCCGTCGCTAGGTCTCATGTCAGGATAGAACTGAGGATAGTCACCGAGAGCGGTGTTAGAATACATGACGCCCTCTGCATCGACTGCTGTAGGATAGATTGCGAGCTCAGAGCCACGGCCGGTGCCGCCGAACTGTGCAGGAATCATACAGATGGTCCAGAGACGACCGTTCTTGTCATGGAATGTGCTACCATGTCCTGCGCCCACCTGGAAACCGCTGGTCTTGAAGGTGAGAGGGTTATGCTCTGAGTATGTGAAAGGACCTGTAGGGCTGTCTGAAACATATACACCATGTGAGTAAGAGATGAACTCAAGACCGATGGCAGCATACTGGAGATAGTACTTGCCGTTGTGCTTGGTCATCCAAGGGCCCTCGATCCAAGGGAACTCCTCCTCGAAATAGTCGCGACGGCCGTTGAAGATAGAGTAGATCACGTCCTCAGGCTTGCGGGCCTCGAAACCATGGTTCATGATGTCGCTGAAGAAGAGCTGCTTTGGCTCGGTGATCTCGTGGAAGGTGACAGGATCGAGCTCGACCACCTGGAAAGGCATGATCTGTGACCAGCCGAAGTACAGGTAGAGACGGTCGTCATCGTCAACGAAGAAGTTTGCGTCACCGTAACGGTCCCTGTCGAGCTGGCCGCAGAGTTCCCACTGACCCTTCTTTGCGTCGATACACTTGTAGACGTTCTTGTTGTTCATTGAGCAACCGATGAGAGTACCCTTGTACTCTGCTACCGATACGACACCACCTGGATAGTTAGGAGCGTCGACATAGGTCCAGTTGCGGAAGTCTGGAGAATACCAGTATCCCTTGCGATGGGATACGAAAAGATAGTAGTCGTCCTGATAGATGAGGACGATAGGTTCACCACCACGGTACGCCCTCTCGTTGCCGATGATGACGTCAAGTGGATTTGCAAATGTCTTCGGAGCCTGAGCGAACATGCTCATGCTGGCGAGGATTGCGATACAAAAGGCTAGGAGTCTTTTCATAATCTATGTGTTATTAAAAAATTGATTTGCCAATAACACAAATTTACTCAGAAATAAGACTCGTTGCTATCAGAATCTCTCCCTTGTCTTTAAAATACAAACCATGATATTGCAACCACGGTTCATTTTGGCGCCAGAACGTCCCATCAGCCCTTGCGGGCAGGGAGAATGAAGTAGAATTTGGCTCCGCCGGTATAGCTTGCGTCAAGGTAGAGCTTCGCTCCGAGACAGCGCGAGATGGCAAGGCTGGTATGGAGGCCGAGGCCCGCGCCCTGCATGTTAGGATCGACCTTGTAGAAGCGGTCGAAGATGAACGGGATGGACTCTGGCGGGATACCTACTCCGGTATCCGTCACGCATACCGAAGTCGAGCCGTCCTCCCTGAGGTCGAGCCGCATGGTGATGTTTCCCTTGAAGGTGTTCTTGCACGCATTGGTAAGTATGTTAACGAGCACCTGGTGCACTCGCATCACGTCAGTCTCCACCCTGAATTCCGGAGGAAGGTTGTCGATGAACCTGAACTCGACGTCGGAAGGCATCCTATGTTCGACGCTCTTGATCGCCCTGACGCAGATCTCCTGCATCTTGGCATGAGAGTAGCGTACCTTGAACTCGCCTCTCTCCACGTCGGCGACGCTGATCATATCATCGATGATGGTAAGGAGCAGCTCGGCGTTGTCGGCGATGAACTTGCTGTATTCCTGGCGTTCCTCCACGGTGATGAAATCGTCCGGGAGTCCGAGCATCTGCGAGAATCCGAGAACGGCATTGAGCGGAGTCCTGATCTCATGACTCATGTTCTGCAGGAATCTGGACTCAACCTCACTGGCGAGCTTGGCCTGGTCGAATGCGTCCTCGGCGATCTCCCTTGCCGTCATGAGCTCGGCATTGGTCGCAAGCAGCTCGAGGTTGCGGCTCTTCGCCCTCGAATTGAACAAGAGCGCGAGTACCAGACCGACGATCAGAATAATGCCCAATACCAAGAATGTTATGTTCAATATATTGGATGGCCTCCTGCTCGCCATTATGGCGGCAGCATCCTCGAGAAAGGCCTGAGCCTCCTGCATATTCCCGGCACTGATCATATCCCTGGCCTTCTGGATATACAGGTCCACGGAATCAAGCGGCGCGCTTCCGCCACCTGCAGTACCGTAATCATAGGTTTCGAAGGAACTGTGGAAGCCATGATGGCCCTGAGAGCGGGAAAAACCCGGCTCACAGGACAGCGCCATGAGAACCACCGACGAAACAATTATATATAATAGTCTTTTCACTTTCAGTCCAGTTTTGTCTCCATAGGTAACACGAACAGGAACCTCGATCCGTTCCTGTAGTTCTTGTCGAGCTTGACCTCGGCATGAAGGGCCTCGGCAATCTGTCGGCAGATGGCAAGGCCGATACCAGATCCCTGCTTCTTCCTGTCAAGCTTGACGAAGCGCTCGAATACGGCATCCTGAAGCATAGGAGGAATGCCGCAGCCCGTATCCGTAACAGCAAAGGTTATCTTTCCCGGGTTCTCGTTAACCGAGCAGTGAAGCTCGATGGTTCCCGTCTCAGTATTCTTGGTCGCGTTCGTCAGGAAATTGATGAGCACCTGAAGACAGCGGTTAGGATCCGACTTTATGACCAAGGAATCATCTGCGGAAGATGTGAAGAACATCTCCACTCCGTCCTTGCATCTATGCTGGCAGGTCAGCACAGCCTGCTTTCCAATCTGATTCACATTGGTCTCGGAAATCATGAACGACATCTTCTGATTAGTGTTTCCGGCAGTAAGAACGTCGTCGATGAGTATGGTAAGAAGCTGAGCGTTCGCGCCGATGAACTCAGAATAGCTGTTTCTCTCCTCCTCCGTGAGAAAGTCCGGAGGAAGCGCAAGTAGCTGAGAGAAGCCGACCACGGCATTGAGAGGAGTCCTGACATCATGGGCAATGGTCTGGACGAAGTCTGTCTTCTCCTGGTTCGCTGCAAGAATCTCCGCATTCTTCCTCTTGACCGTACGGAACATATGATATCCAAGGATGAGTATGACGATCAGCAGACACACGGCCACGACCACGATCCATCTCATGAATTTGACGCGCTGCTGCTCGTGCTCAAGCAGAAGTTCATTGTTCTGGCGACGGAGAAGCTCGTTGGAAAGCGACATGTTCACGAGCTCGAAATCGCTGTTGTTCTCTATGCTGTTCTTATTCTTGAGCGCATTCGAGAACTCCTCGTAGTAGGCCAGAGCCCTTGTGGTCTGTCCCTGAGCCTTGGCCATGAGATATCGAAGCTTCTTTGCCTTGATATCTTCGAGTTTGTCGGCATATTTCTCCACATTCACGTTACCGGTGGTGAAGAGATCGGCATAAGCCTCGATGAAGAGACTGTCCCTGTAGTCAGGGCAACGGTCGAAGGTCCTGAACGTCTCGTATGAGTCAAGGAAGCCTTCCCTCTCGCCGAGGTAGCCATAGATCAGGCAGGTGATGATCGTACCGTTTCGGAGATTGACTTCGCTCCTGTCCCTGTCTACGAGATTGCTGAGCAACGAGAGTGCGTCCGCGCACTTGCACATCGCGTACTTGTTGCGTGCGTACTCAGTCTGTGCTGCGTTATATAGTTCCGGGTCCTTCAATGCAGAAGGGATTGAGAGACACTTCTCGTATGCTGCATCTGCCAGGATGTAGTCAGTATGGAGGTAGTAGAGTCTTCCGAGGATATAGTTCAGGTATGCCCAGCCGACATGGTCCGGTTTCTCTCCGGCAAGTTCATCCTGCATCTCGTAGATGATGACCCTGGCCTTCGTCCTGTTCATGTCGTTGACATAGTACAGAGCCTCTATGAAATATGTCCAGAAAAACTCATTTCTGTCCCCAGGCTTGTCGCACATGAGCCTCAGTTCCCTAGCCTTGGACACCACCGAGCTGTCCCTACCGTTGTAGAGGTTCAACACCTCATCGTGGGTAACAGCTCCTGAACCCAGACAGGAAATCATGAGCAATAATGTCAGAAGTATTCTTTTCACGGCCGAATTACTTATCACAATGATGTACAAATATATATTCGGCCACGCTTCAGGGCAATTCTACCCGAGACAAGCTATTACGGATATCACATCAAGGATTCAAGAATTCACAAAAAGCTGGTTTATAGCAAACTTTATTATAAATTTGTAATAGAAAAGTACAGAATTGATGATAGGAATCTTCGATTCAGGGGCCGGTGGCCTCTCGGTATATAAAGAGATATTCAGATTGCTCCCGAGGGAGAAGTATGTCTACTTCTCTGACAATGCACATTGCCCATACGGGGAGAAAAGCCAGGAGTACATAATCAATCGCGCATGCGAAATCACAGAGATGCTGATGGAGCAGGGCTGCGAGGTAGTCGTGGTTGCATGCAATACGGCAACAGCGGCGGCAATCTCCACCCTGAGGGCCAGATACGATATTCCTTTCATAGGAATGGAACCGGCAGTCAAGCCGGCAGCGCTCGCAACGCGCAGCGGAGTCGTCGGAGTTCTTGCAACCGCAGGCACGCTCAAGGCCAGCAAGTATCTCGACACTAAGGACAGGTACACCGACGGGGTCAAGGTCGTGGAGCACGTCGGCCAAGGATTCGTGGAGCTCGTCGAAAGCGGCGTTCTCGAAGGCCCGGAAGCAGAAGCCATAGTAAGGGCAAGCGTAGAGCCTCTGACCGACGAAGGATCGGACATCATCGTACTGGGATGCACCCATTACCCCTTCCTCAAGGACATGGTCCAGAAAGTTGCCGGAGAGAGTGTCAGAGTCATCGATCCCGCCCCTGCAGCAGCCAGACATCTTCTGCGCGTAGTCACGGCCAAGGGTCTTATAAAAGAAGACGGCAACCCTCGGGCTACAGATCCGAAGGATGCCGATATAAGGCTTATGTCAAGCGGAGACAAGAGTGCTCTCGAAAGGATCTTCGCACTCCTCTAGCTAATCCTCATCATCGTCGTCATCGTCACCGAAGTCCACGGCAAGCTGCCTGAGGTCTGCGGCTGAGACTCCGAGCGAATCCAGACGTGCCACCTGGAGAGAATCGAGATTGTCGAAATCAGGATTGTCAAGGTCGATCACCGAGCCTATCGCATCCATCTTGTCGAAAATGGCCGAGTGCCTTGCCGAGAGCGTGTCTGTTGGATTATCCTCGACTGGCTTATAGTTCACCTTCTCCTTGTAGTCATCCATTCTCTGCTGTACATTGTACTCCTCGATGGCGCGTTCCACGCTCTTCTGGAAGATGTTCTTGATGACTTCCTTGAGGTTGGCCTTAGACTCATCCACCATTGTAGTGAACACAGGCATCCTCTTTTCCCTCTTGTACTTTGCTCGTCCCAGACGGAACTTGAACTTATCGAAGTCTCCGAAGAGATCGATTCCGAACTTGAACAGAAGAGGCGACTTCATCACCGACACATGGTACTTGAACGAGGTATCAAGGTTCTGAATGCCGGCAAGAGCTAGCTTGTAGCGGTCGATGTCAAGAACGAACGGGAATATCTCCACGTGGTTGTCCCCGATGAGTCCGTCCACAGACATGTGGTCGACAAAGAGCTGATTCCTGTTCTTGAACATCAGGAGCCTTGTGATCTTAGAGAGATCTCCCATGTCATCGACCATGAGGTCGCTACCGGCAATCCTCACGACGCCCTTGAGTGACGGGAACTGGATATCCATGTTCTCATCGAGGTCCGTGGTCACTGCCACGCTGCAGTTGAGAAGGCCCGAGAAGGACTTGAGCATAGGAATGAGACTATCCACGGCAGGAACCAGTTCGACGACTCGCTCGGCAGTGATGTCTTCAAGGTCGATTGATACACCGGCCTTGATATCCTGCTTGGTCTTGGTCGAGTAGAATGCTTCGCAATAGACGTTGCCCATGTTGGACATCGCAATCATGTTCGTAAGCTGCAGGCACCTCTCCTTCATGGTAAGCTCGGCCTGCACCCAATCGAAATCGATAGTCGAATACTGTATTCTGTTCGCGTCGAGGAAGACGTTCGCATTTACGTTCGCGGGGATGACGATGAGCTTGTGCTGTATGGTCGTGTCCGCGAAATCGGAATGTACCACCGAGGCCTCGAAATCAGAGTCCGTAAGATCGGCCGCTGCCTTGATGTCTTCCTCTGTCACCTTGGAGCCCGCATCAAGAGCCGCCAGGAGCTCATTTGCATTGAGAGCGTCAGAAGTAACCCTGAGGTCGAGGTTTATCGGGCCTCTGCCCATCAGCGCTCGCCTGAGGTTCGTCACGGAACCGCTTGCCGCGAGATCCGAAGTACCACTTCTGAAGACTATGCTGCTAAGGTCAATGTTGTCGCTCGTGAAACTTGCCACAGCCTTGCTGACACTGTTCTTCAAAGGTAGGTACGGAGTTGTCATGGTCGCCCTGCCGAGCGACAAGCGACCCTTGAGATCCCATTGATTGAACATCTCAGCAACATTCCCGGTAAGCTTGAAGTTCAGATCCGCTGCCCTGAAATCCTCTTCGCGAAGCCATTCAGGAAGTTCGCCACGACGACGTTCACCTCCCCTTCTCTGACCACGGACATGCTTTGCGATGGAGTCACGTGGGATGTCCGGATGGTTCCTCGAGATGGAATCCAATCGTGCATTCGACCTTGCCTTGCGCAGATTCTGCCTCATCACGGCCGTGACTTCGGCATTCAATCGGCTTACGTTCATGCGGTTCGCAGCGCTCCTGATCGAAGCACGTGCGATATCGCTCGTCGCGTAGAGCTCCGGAATGTTCGGATTGCCGGCATGAGGTCTGATATAGAAATGGTCTTTGAGGTCACGTACATTGATTCTGGTCGAATCAGCGTCCTTGATGCGTATCGACCTGATCGTGTTGAAGCCGCAGAAAGGACGCACGTTCTCAGTGAACGAGAACTTCATGTCGCTGAGCAGATCGGCGGAGTTCTGAGCATCGAGGACAAGCTTTCCGGCCCTTATGTACATGCCCTTGTAATCAGCGCTCAGCGTATCTGCGACGGTAGAGACCATCAGCACACGGGCGTTGTCCGCCATGCTCTCGTCATACCTATTCTTCGTAATGCCGAGATTTATGTCCAGGCCATCCACATCGACGGAGAACTGATTGTCCGGCATCGAGAACACGAAGCAGTCGCTGGTAAGCTCTCCAAGAATCTCCGCATCTCCTATGCGGTTCATCGACGTCAGCTGCGACAGCAGGGCCTTCGCACTTATTACTGCGTTCACATCTCCCTCGGCCTCCATTCCGAGGTCCTTAGGGAGCACGCCCATCGCCTTTGCGACGTCGGCTGCGAGCTTCGAGTCAAGCTTTATTGCCGGATCTTTGCCGAGAAGGTCCTTGACCTCAGCAGCGGCCCCGAACAGGAGTCCGTCGGTATGGACGTCAAGAGTATCCACCCTCACGTTGAGAGGATCTCCGGCACCACCCTTGGCTGCGGCATCCATGTAAAGGTGGAGTGCCTGATCCACGCCCTTGTACTTAAGGTACGAATCAGGAATGGATATGCTAGCCTTGAGTGCAGGAAGTTCCTTGGTCGCCGGCACATAGTATCCGTTCACATCCGCGCTGAGCAGGATCTTCGCATCGGACTCGATCTTTCCAGCCTCCGACCAGAATGACGGTCCGTATTCCTTGATGAGATCACCGACACGTATAGGCTTCATCGCCACGTCCGCATCGACGAAATATCTGTCAGAATAGAGTATTGCCTGTCCCTTGACATCAAGAGGAATACCGGCTACGTCGGCTCTGAGGCGCTTGATATTGATGACAGGAATGCTGTCCTTAGGACATCCGGCCTTGGCATCTATGGTCATTGGGACCTTGAGCCTGCCGAAATTGTCGGTGGCGGCGTAGGCCGTGGCATCTGCGTCAAGAGAGAAATCCTTCCTGTTCCCCTTGAGCGCGAGGCTCTGGAGATTGAACAGTACGGTGTCCTTCTTGTACCTACCGGTCACGGTGAGCTCATCCACCTCGAAATTGCCCCTGCTGGAGAACAAGTCCTGGAGGGCAAGTCTGCCCCTGAGACTCATCTCCTTGAGAGTCATGCGAGTAAAGAGAGTGTCAGACGGCATGCAGAATACTATGTGTGCATTGTCTGCAAGACGCACCTTGTTGAGCTTAATCTTCAGCTTGTTACCAGCTTCGGACTCGACCTCGATCGCCTCCTGGTCGGAAGCTTCATCACTGACGCTTTCTCCGCCATCACGGAGAATGTTCCAGTTCGCATTCTCCCCATCGTACATCTTCGCGAACACGCGAGGATGGAGGAGTTCGACTCTCTTTATCTTTATGGTCTTAGTCAAGAGGGCAGGTACGCTCACCGCTCCGGTAAAACGTTCGAAGCTGGCCAAGGTATCGGCAGCAACGTTCCTTCCCTCCCTCATCAGCACGGCAGAAGAAGCATTCTCGAAGCGTGCGTAACGGTCATGCGGATATGTCAGCACGGCATTGTGCATCCTGACGCTGACATTGGGGAAGTTTCGGAAAATAGAGATGCCGGCCTTGTCAAAGACAAGGTCAGCATCAAGAAATTCCGGAGCATATCTATTGACGAGGCGCGTAGCTACCGCCGGTGAAAGGAGAACCTCCACCACAACGAGAAGCCCGAATACGACACCCGCCGTCCAGGCGAGCCCCTTGAGGGCCTTCACCTGCCATCTCTTCATCTTATCTGTTCTTTAGAGCTGCTTGAAGAAGTCGTTGCCCTTGTCATCCACGAGGATGAAAGCAGGGAAATCCTCGACCTTGATCTTCCAGATAGCCTCCATACCGAGCTCTGGGTACTCAACGCACTCGATGCTCTTGATGTTGTTCTGTGCGAGGATCGCAGCAGGACCACCGATAGAACCGAGATAGAAACCGCCGTGCTTCTTGCAAGCGTCGGTCACAGCCTGGCTACGGTTACCCTTTGCGAGCATGATCATAGAACCGCCATTGTCCTGGAACTCGTCCACATAAGGATCCATACGGCCTGCAGTGGTAGGGCCCATAGAGCCGCAAGGCATGCCAGCAGGAGTCTTTGCAGGACCTGCGTAGTAGATAGGATGATCCTTGAGGTACTGAGGCATACCCTCACCTGCGTCAAGGCGAGCCTTGATCTTCGCATGAGCGATGTCACGGCCGACGATGATGGTACCGTTGAGGCTGAGACGGGTGCTGACAGGATACTGAGAGAGGATCTTGCAAACCTCGCTCATTGGCTGGTCGAGGTCGATCTTCACTACCTCACCCTCACCTGCATTGCGAAGCTCCTCTGGGATGAGCTCGTATGGCTTGTCCTCCATCTTCTCGTTCCATACGCCGTCTGCATTGATCTTTGCCTTGATGTTACGGTCTGCAGAGCAGCTTACGCCGAGAGCGATAGGGCAGCTCGCACCGTGGCGAGGAAGACGGATGACGCGGATGTCATGTGCCATGTACTTACCGCCGAACTGAGCACCGAGACCGATCTTGTGGGTCTCCTCGAGAAGCTGTGTCTCGAGCTCTACGTCGCGGCATGCGCGGCCGGTCTCGTCACCTGTGGTAGGAAGGCTGTCATAGTAATGGGTAGATGCAAGCTTCACGGTGAGAAGGTTCTTCTCAGCTGAAGTACCACCGATAACGAATGCGATATGGTAAGGAGGGCACGCTGCGGTACCGAGGCTCTTCATCTTCTCCACGAGGAAAGGAATGAGGGTGCCAGGGTTCTGGATGCGGGCCTTGGTCTCCTGATAGAGGTAGCTCTTGTTTGCAGAACCACCGCCCTTGGTTACCATGAGGGAGCGGTACTCCATGCCCTCGGTAGCCTCGATGTCGATCTGTGCAGGGAGGTTGCACTTGGTGTTGACCTCATTGTACATATCGAGCGGAGCGTTCTGTGAGTAGCGGAGATTCTCCTCTGTGTAAGTCTTGAATACGCCGAGAGAGATGGCCTCTTCATCCTCGAAGCCTGTCCAGACCTGCTGACCCTTCTCGCCATGGACGATGGCAGTACCAGTATCCTGGCAGAGAGGGAGCTTACCCTTTGCTGCAACCTCTGCATTGCGGAGGAAGGTGAGGGCTACATACTTGTCATTCTCGCTTGCCTCAGGATCAGAGAGGATCTTTGCCACCTGCTCGTTGTGTGCACGACGGAGGAGGAAGCTCACATCGCGGAATGCGGTGTTGGTCATGAGGGTAAGAGCTTCAGGAGTGACCTTGAGCATTGGCTTTCCCTCGAAATCGCCTACTGATACGAGGCTCTCTGAGCCTGGGATCTTGTAGTACTCGGTAGTATCTGGACCGAGCTGGAACATTGGAGCGTACTTGAATTCTGCCATAGTAGTTTAATATTTCTTAGATTAATTATTCATCAGATAGGTCTTCATGAACTCGTTGAGATCTCCGTCGAGCACACCCTGCGTGTCCGAGGTCTCATATCCCGTCCTGAGGTCCTTCACCATCTTGTAAGGATGCAGCACGTACGAGCGTATCTGCGATCCCCACTCGATCTTTTTCTTCTGTCCCTCGAGCTCCGCCTGCTTCTCCTGGCGCTTCTTGAGTTCCAGGTCATACAGACGTGACTTGAGGATACGGAGAGCATTGTTCCTGTTGTCGAGCTGAGAACGGGTCTCGGTGTTCTCAACGACTATTCCCGAAGGAATATGCCTTACGCGCACGCCGGTCTCGACCTTGTTGACATTCTGTCCGCCGGCGCCGCTCGAACGGTAGGTATC
Organism: Candidatus Cryptobacteroides sp.; assembly: GCF_056207615.1. NCBI lineage: Bacteria > Pseudomonadati > Bacteroidota > Bacteroidia > Bacteroidales > Candidatus Cryptobacteroides > Candidatus Cryptobacteroides sp. Next base: position 38,090 of record NZ_JBAEER010000005.1, read on the forward strand.
CCACTCGAGGTCACCCGGATTTATCTCGATCTCGATGGTATCATCCACGAGAGGATATACAAACACGGAAGAGAAGGTGGTCTGACGCTTGCCCTGGGCATTGAAAGGAGAGATTCGCACGAGCCTGTGGACTCCGCTCTCTGCCTTGAGGTAACCGAACGCGAACTCGCCCTCGACCGCTATGGACACGGACTTGATTCCGACGTCCTCACCTTCGGTCCGCTCGGTGATAGTGGTCATGTATCCGTTCCACTCGCACCAGCGGAGGTACATTCTCATCAGCATTGCAGACCAGTCATTGGCCTCGGTGCCGCCGGCGCCCGAGTTGATGGTGAGTATGGCTCCGAGATTGTCGCCTTCCTCGCCGAGCATGTTGCGGAGCTCCAAGGCCTCAACCTCCGAGAGCGCAGCCTGGAATGCCTGGTCGAGTTCCCTCGACTCGTCTGTCTCGGCATCATCGGAAGCACCGCTGTCCTTCGCAAACTCGAGGAGAACGTCGAGATCGGCAACAGATGATGCCGCCTTGTCGTAGCCGTTCACCCAGAACTTGACGCCCGAGAGTTCCTTGAGGAAAAGTTCGGCCGCCTTCGCGTCGTTCCAGAAATCAGGGGCAAGCGTCTTCTCCGTCTTGGCGGCCACCTCCTCCCTCCTCTGTGCTATGTTCAGGCACTTCTCCAGCACAGCCACACGCTGCTGCAGATTCCTTATCTGTTCGGTACTTACCATATTATCGTCAATCTCTGCAAATTTAGTAAATGTTTACCTAAAAAAGAAAGACCGGACAGCTGTCTGCCCGGTCTTTCAATGTGTTTTTTATTTCTAGGAAGCTCTTACTTGTAGAGCTGTCCCATTACCTCGAAGTAAGCAACGCCTTCCTTGACGGTAACCTTGTAGACAGTCTCGTCTACCTGGTAGTACTGATTGCCATCCTTAAGGGTGATGACCTCATAGTCGTCAGGGATGTACTCTACCAACGCTCCTGCAGGAGGAGTGATGACTTTGTACTTGCCGTTATCAGGGAGGTAGAAGATACCGTCCTGATAGTAGTACTCAGCGTTTGCGTTTGCATAGCTCTGAACGAGTCCGAGGCTCTGTGCAGTATTGAATGCATCAGTTGCGAGGAGACGGCCGTTTGAAGAGAAGCCCTCAAGGTGGCTGTTGTTCTTTGCGATGATAGCGTTCTGCTGCGCGATGATCTCGTTGTTCTTCGCCATGATCTCATACTGCTCGTCGATATAGCGGTTGTTCTTGTAAACAGCGTCATATCTTCTTGCCTCTGAGTAGTAGTAGCTGATCTTGCAACGATAGAGGTTCATTGCCTTTGCGATCTCCCACTCGAGGATGGTCTCGAGAGGTGGACGGCAAACCACGTAGTAAGAGCCGTAAGGTCTGTAGTACACACCGTTGTAGCAGTAGTATACGTGGTGATGGTGATGGAGCCTGATAGCCCTTGAAGGGATTCTCATGACCCTGTAACCGAAGCAGTGGTGACCTGGATCGTAGAAGTGACCGATATACTTGTAGCTGATGAAGTCATGCTCGCGTGGGTGTACGTGAGGTACCTCGTAGAGCTTCTGCTGTGGCTTCACCTGTACCGGCTTCACTGGAGCAGATACTGTACCGCTCTGAGGCCTGTCTGCAACCTGGCTGTTGCCTGGAGCAGTCCTGTTGCCTGCAGTTGAGGTAGCGGTTACGGCCCTTCTGTCAGTCGTGCTTCCTGAATTGCTGCCTGCGGTAGTCGCGGTACGGTTACCGGCGGTACCTGCAGTCGCGCTTGTAGAAGTACGGTTGGTGGTATTACCTGAAGTAGTAGCAGTCCTGTTGGTGGTTGAGCTGGTAGCTGAACCGGTCCTGTTGGTGCTGTTGCTGCTTGAAGAGCCGCTTCGTACGGTTGAAGCGCCTGCTGAGGTAGTGCTGCGTGAAACAACGCTACCCTGAGAGCTTCTGCTTGTAGTAGAAGAGCTGCTGCTTCTTACAGTAGACTGCGAGCTGCTGCTCCTGGTGGTAGAAGAGGTGGTAGTCCTGTTCTGAGCCGAAGCCGAAGGAGTGGTGCTCCTTGAAGGGGTGCTGCTGACAGCTGCGCTGCTTCTTGTAGTAGAAGAAGAGCTGCTGCTCCTGGTCTGTGAAGACGAAGCGGGAGCGCTTGATCTGCTGGTAGAAGAAGATGACGACGACGAGGTCCTTGAAGTTGAGGATCCGCTCGAAGTGCGTGACTGTGCATTGAGCTCAGCCTGTGGAGCTGCAATGGCTATTGCCATGAAGCTGGCTGTCAAGATGGTAGCAAACTTTTTCATGGTGTTGGTTATTTAATTGTTAAACTTATTTGTAAAGATGATATCGCGAGGACATCGTCCTGAAATCTTCAACATCTTTCTGCCAAACCGGCTCAAGATCCTCGACCTTATATCTCTTTCCTAATACCTTTCTTACATAGTCCGTGCCACAAACCTTGTCGAAGAGATTCGAGACCGTAGATTTTTCGAAAGGAGTACGGTCTGGATAGAGTTCGCAGACGGCCTGGATCACGTAGAACTGAGTCAGCGTGAGCACAGCCTTGTCGTAGTCCGTATAGAAATACTGAACGCCCTTGACGAGCTCTCCCTTCTGGCTTCCGGCTATAGGATTGAAGTATATCACCCTGAAGTCCACTCCCGGAATATGGTAGCTGTCGAGCTTGGCCTTGAGCTTGTCCGGGTCCATCCATGTGGCTCCGAACACCTGGAAAGGAAGGGTATATCCTATGCCGATGTTGAGGAAGTTCGAGAACTCTCCGCAGATGCCTGCAGAAGGATAGCTGATCGCTGCCTGTGCGCTTGGGATGTTAGGAGAAGGGAGCACCCATGGAAGTTTGGTATCTGCATACACCATATCCCTGGTCCATCCTTCCATAGGAATCACCGTGAGCTTACACTTGAGATGCGGAAGATCGCCCTTCTGGTCCCTGTTGAGACCTTCCTCGTTGATCATCTGAGCGAACTCTCCGACGGTAAGGCCATATACGTAAGGAATGCGGAACTGGCTCACGAAAGAGAAGTAGCCAGGCTCCACGTAGCAGCCTTCTATCTTTTTACCTCCCAGAGGATTAGGCCTATCGAGAACGACGACTTCTATACCCTGCTCCGAGCATGCCCTCATCACGAGGCCGAGGGTGCTGATGAAGGTGTAAGAACGAGTTCCGACGTCCTGGATATCATAGACCATCACATCGATGCCCTTGAGCATCGCTGCGGTAGGCTTGCGGGTCGAGCCATAGAGAGAATATACAGGAAGGCCAGTCTTCGCGTCCTTGGTGTCGCTCACCTTTCCGCCGGCATAGACATCGCCGCGGACTCCGTGCTCAGGGCCATACAGGGCCACAAGGTTGACTTCCGGAGCCTCGTTGAGTATGTCGATGGTGGACTTCAGGTTACGGTCCACGCCGCTAGGGTTGGTGACAAGACCGACGCGCTTGCCCTTGAGGCAGGCGAAGCCGCTCTCCCGGAGCACCTCGACACCAGGCTTGACGCAGACCTCGGCAGGGATTTCCACTATCTTGACGACCTCCTTTTCCACGAACACAGGTTTCTGGACCTCCCTCTCGATCACGACTGTGTCGCGCACGATGATGGTGGTGGAAGGAGTCTGTTTCTTCTTTTTCTTAATCGCATCGGCAGGCATAGGGAATGCCATAAGCAGCGCGAGCACTGCAGCGATGCTACATATCGTCTTTCTTTCCATACTGAGGATTGATATGACGCCTGATCATCAAGGTCACGGCGATGGTTATCAGGCAGCACACCATCACCATGATGAAGAATTTCGGGTAACCCAGGGCCATCTGTATCTTACCTGCGACAAGGCCCGGGAGCATCATGCTGAACGTCATCAGGACAGTGCAGAACGCATAGTGCGAGGTCTGGTACTGACCGACGGAGTAGTAGAGCATGTAAAGAGTATATGCGGTGAATCCGAATCCATATCCGAACTGATCCACTGCTATGCAAAGGTATGCAGGCAGCACTCCGGCTGGCTGCGCGACGCTGAGGTAGAGGTACACGGAGCATGGCAGGGCGAGGCTGAGCGCCATCGGGATGAGACATTTCCTCAATCCCCACTTCGCACCGGCAATACCGCCGAGTATACCACCGAGAAGCAGCGCGATCACGCCTATGGTACCGTTCGCGAGGCCGACCTGGACGTCGTCCATGCCCAGTCCGCCGACTTCCCTCGCGTCCTTGAGGAAAGGAATGAGCATCTTGATCGAGAATGCCTCCGGAAGGCGGTAGAGGAGCAGGAAGACCAGCGCGACAAGGAATTCCTTCTTGCCCACGAAAGTCTTGAAAAGCTGGTACAGGTCGCCCAGAGTGGATTTCGCGTCACTCCCCTTGCGCGGATGGTCGGTCGATGGCTTCGGCATCGAGATCATGTCCCACGCCGCGATGAGCGCCATGGCTGCGGAGCCTCCGATGAGGGTCCATGACCATGAGACCACCGCGTCCTGTCCGTTCTTCTGGAAGATTCCTGCGATGATGGCGAGCAGACCCTGGCCGCAGAGCAGCGCAAGGCGGAAGAAGGTGTTCCTGACGCCGACGAAGAGCGACTGGCGGTGCTGGTCGAGTCCGAGCATGTAGAAGCCGTCGGCCGCGATATCATGGATGGATGACGCGAACGCAGTGATGAGGAAAAGTATCAGGATGAGGCTCAGAGGGCACTTTGGGAGCGTGAGACCGAGCAGACAGGTACATACCACCATCAGAATCTGCATGGCTGCGACCCACCTTCTCTTCGTGCCTATCGTGTCGACGAAGGGGCTGAGCACGATCTTGAGTATCCATGGGAACGAGAGAAGCGAGGTGTAGAGGGTCAGCTTGTCGTTCGGCATGCCCATATTCTTGAACACGATGAGCGACACCGTATTGACGATGGCGTTCGGCAGTCCCTCGAAGATGTAAACGGTCGGCACCCATGACCATGGGGACATATTTCTCTTTGCTTCCATTATCTTCCTGTATCTGACGCGGGCCTGACGGTGATTTCAGAGCCCGGATAATAATGTTCGAGTATCTGGCGGTAGCCATAGCCCTTCGAGGCCATTACGGCCGCACCTATCTGGCAGAGGCCGACACCGTGCCCCCAGCCCTTTCCGCGGAGTACTATCCTGTCTCCGGCATCCACGACATCGAAAGCCGAGGACTTGAGATGGCTTGAGGAGAGTGTCCTGCGTATCTCCAGTTCCTTGCCGACGGCAAAGCTGTTCTCGCTTCCCTTGATCATGAGCTTCGTGATCCTGCCCGATTCTCCCCTATCTATCGGCTCGAGTCCGAGCAGACGTCCAATCCGTCTTCCTGAACGCTGCGCAATAAGAGCGGCAAGCTCATCCTTGTCATATTCCTGTTCCCAACGGAAGAAATCCGGTGTCTCAAGGTCGTAGTTATTGAGTATCTGCGAGAGCACGGCAGCGTCCTGGGTGTCGCAGAAAGGCTTGCCCTGAGGGTCATGCTCCGGAGTGTCCGGAAGTGCCTGCAGATATGGGTAATCAACGTCGCCCCAGCATGCCGAGAATCTCTCCATCACGCCACCACAGCACTTCGAGAAGCGGGCGTCGCATATCTTTCCTTCAGAAGTCAATATCTGGCCCCAGGTGGCGTCAATGACCTTTCTGACGGTCTCCCCTGTGGCCCTTGTCAGGCCCTGATACCTCTGGCAGTGGTCATCAGCACACACGTCAAAGAGCTTATGGTCATCGTGGTCGTACCACTTCCTGATCTCGTCCGGGGTATCTATCATGCCCACGGTTTCACTCTTTCCATCATGCGAGGAAGCGATCTGGGACATCACCCATGAACGGGATATGACCGCGTGGGCCTTGAGGAATTCCTCGGATGAAGTTGACTTCATCTCGGAAGAAATCACGCTGAGGAGATAGTCCTCGACACCTATGACATTGACGGCAGTGAGATTGTCACCATCGACTATTATCCGGAGGCTTCCGGCGAACTTCTGGCTCTCCTTGCGCTGCCAATGGAAATTCTTTCCGATCACGACATCGTGGAGCACGAAGGACGGCTCTGCAAAGAGTGTCGACTGAGTGACGGAATCGAAGATGAGCTCATCATATAGAGCCCCGTTATAGTCTATCCTACCATCACGCCAGCTGGCCAGCTGGCGTCCGGCACTGTCAGAGAGCATCTCGAACTCGATCTCAGGGGCTGTAAGTATGCCCACGGCGAGCTTTGGTTGCTTCCTGGTAAGCTTCATTATGATGTCCCTCTCCTTTTCTGGGGCACAGGACACCTCAGCCATCACCTCCTCGACAAGGCGTGAATCTATCTTTTCGAAATCTTCCGGGCATGGGACTATCAGAAGCCCTCCCATGTCAGCACATCCCGGGCTCATCGTAAGGTGGTCGGGGCCATCACTGAAATAGTGGTGCGGACGATGCTGGTTACGGAAGATCACTATGGTCCTGAACTCTCCCGAGCGGAACCATGTCATCATATTGAAGCGTGGTTCCGTCTCTCCGTCCTGAATCTCGGCGCAGTCGATCAGGCGGTAGAACAGCTTGGCTGCCGACTTTGGCTCGCGCGCCTTCAGAGCGAAAATTCCCCTGGTGAACTTATGATAATGGAACAGATGGGCGTCCAGGATAGAAGCCATGTACTCCATCACATCGGCTATGCCTGCCGCCTCTGCCCTATGCTCAGGAGCCTCCTCCTTCGCAGCAAGGATCTGTTCGAAAAGCGAGTCTATATCGCTCTCCAACGGCATTCTGCCGCTTCCCGCAGCCTGGAAGTGGTGGTGATCCGGCGCAGATGCGCCGCATTTCGGGCCATTGTAGAAGAATGTATATCCCTTGTATGCCCTGGCAAGGTCGAGGATATCGACGTACCTGTTCCTGATGCTCTGCTCCGAATGGGAGTCCAACGGAACGGTCAGGTGGTCAGGAAAGATAGGGAAAGGGTTGACGAGTATAGAGTATCTCTTGCCTTTCCTGCCCTCGAAAGGCCATGCGACCTGCTCGGATGGGCGATTGTCGGCACAGAGGAAACAAGGTCTCTGCTCAAGGGATTTGCGATCGACCTTAGCCGCGGAAGACACTATCCTGGCCGGATTGAACTGGGCCTTGACGGTCAGACCTCCAACCACGAAATCCTTCGTCCGGACGTTCTTGAGCGCCCTGAAGTTCCCGCATGCAAGAGGCCAACGCGAAAGCTGGTCATTTATGAACTTATCTGGATTCATTTAGCCTGATTCTCGCTTCCAGTTCCCATGTCCTGAGACGATCCTTGTAGAGATTGTTCTTGTTCACCTTCTCGATGCTGAGTGCCGCGTCGGAATTTCCTTCCCAGCGACGGCAGCAATAAAGTACGTCCCAGATTCGTCCTATCCTATATTCACGGCTGATTCGCAAGCCCATGGCATAGTCCTCGCCGTAGCTGGTATTAGGGAAGTTTATCTTCCTTGCGACCGGCACGAGGAAGGCACGCGGTGCTCCGAGGCCGTTGATTCGGAGAGCATTGTTGCGGCCGTTGTCATCCGTCCATTCCTTATGGTCTATCACCCCTGGAGGTATAGGATTCATATTGAAATCAGTCATCAGATAGCTGCCTATCACCATCGCGCACTTCTGCGTACGGAAGGCATCGACGACCTTGGTGAGAGTGTCCGGTCCGCTGTACACGTCGTCGCTGTCGAGCTGCACTGCATATAGGCCGCAATGTTCGCTATGGAGCGCATAGTTCCAGCATCCGCCGATTCCGAGGGTGGTGGATTCCGGCACGAGATGTATGAGCCTCCTGTCCTCTGCTGCGAGTGTATCCAGCAGTGCTGTGGTTCCGTCGGTGGAATGATTGTCGACCACGATCACGTTGAACGGGAAGTCCGGAGTCTGCGCAAGAGCGCTGCGAACCGCATCAGCTACCGTACGTATCCTGTTGAAGACAGGAATGATTACGCTGGCAACCACAGGGAAGCCCTGATCCGCTGCAGAACTACCATTCCAGTCGCCGGCAGGAGGTTCCGCGAAATTCGGAGCCAGGTAGCCGCCAATCCTCCTGAGAGCGTCAGTGCATACCTTCTCCATCTCGATCTGCACCTCACGGTTGCGCGGATTCACGTAGTCGAACTGCTTTTCGCCGGACTTGCGTTTGTCAATCTCCTTTGCGCTGTAGAGAGGCTCGTTGACATGGACTATCTTATCCATCATGAGCCTGAGCTCATAGAGGGCACCCCAGCTGCGCTCCGTCACCATCGCCGCGACTGCCTTGCGAAGGCTTTCCGAGCGAAAAACAAGCAGCTGTCCGAAATCGAAGTCGTCCCTGAGCGCACCTTTCTGGCAATCGATCAGAGGATGGCCGACATAATCGGCATATACCATGTCCGCAGCCGTGTCCTCGGCCACTGAACAAATACGCTCGAGAGCAGCGTCGTCTATCACGACCTCTACGGAAGCACTCTCTATCACTGCGTAATCCGAATCAAGCTGCGACGCCACCTCCCTGAGGAAGGTAGTCGAGGCAAGTCTGATGTCATCGACGAAGAAGAACTGGAATCTGCCCATATTTTTATCATTAAAGCAATGAGAAGAGCTGCTGCCTTATCATTGCGAATTCACTTTCGAAGTTCGGAGTAAAACTTCCGTCACCGATATGTGCGTCAATCTCCTCAACCGTCCAGAAACGTCCGTCCTTGAGTTCAGAAGGGTCTGGAGTGAGAACGAAGTTGCTGCCCACCGCCGCGAACACATTCACGAGTTCCTTCTCTATCGCAGACTCGAACACATAGCTGCAGATAGGGATAGGATTGTACTCGGAGAAGCCCAGTTCCTCACTGGACTCGCGGATCAGCGCCTCCGAAATGGCCTCTCCGTATGAGACATGGCCACCTACGGCCGTGTCCCAGACGCCTGGAAGCAGGTCCTTGGTATCCGCCCTCTGCTGAAGATAAACCCTACCCATCCTGTCCAGGATATGGAGATGAACCACCGGATGCAGGACCTTCGCTCCGCTATGGCAATAGCTCCTGCGAGACATGCCTATCACTTCACCGCTCGGCTCGACGACGGGAAACCATTCCTCGTTGCCGGATTTTGCATCATGTTTTTCAAGGTCCGTTGCCTTAGGCGACGGGATTACCGGCGCGTAGCTACCGACAGGATAGATAAGTTCCATCTTAGAATGTGAATTTGGAGATGAATGACTGGACGCCGCCCACGGTGCCCTCAACCCACCATACCTTTCCGTCTGCCGTACCCTTCGAGAGAAGTACGGTATCGCCAGGCATAGCTTCCTTGTTGAAGTTTATCTCGAGTGTGCGGACATGGTTGTGGAGAAGGAAGTCCAGATCGAGACAGTCCATCGCCCAGACAGTGTACTGGACGTTGTTGGTATGTCCATTTCTATCTATGTCCGAATAGCTCACCTTGTGCTCCCCGCATGCTTCCATAGTGATATCCTTCGGAAGTCTGAGCCTCTGGCATACGGTATCCTTATGCTCTGTAGCGTCTTTATATACAGTCTCGTCACATACCGTATCCTCGCTGTTCGGGAGGTCGGAACGCACGATCTTTCTCTCATTGAGGTCAAGGATCACCCAAGAAGATGTTCCGAGAACCATAGGTTTTCCACTCTGGTCGGCAAGGCAATAATCACGGACGAAGAAGAGTCCATCGGGGCCACGGTGCCAGCTGGTAAGTTTCAGGTCATCCCTCCACTGGGGATACTCGAGGAAATCTGCCTTCATTCGGGAGATGATCCATGCGCAGCCCTGCGGGCCAAGGACATTCTGTCCGAAGCCGAGCATATCTGCGCTGTCACCTGCGATTTCCTGTGCATAATTCAGAAACGAGGCCGGCTTCAGCAAGCAGGCCTCATCAGTCTCACTACAAACGACATGGATATCAGTCGTAAGTTTCTTGTCTTTCAGCATTATCTGTAATAATTAAGAATCTCAAGTTCTTCCTTGGTGTATAGCATCCTGTCGAGAAGGTCCGGGAAGCAGTTCTTCAGAACGATGAATCCCACGACCACAATCACAATAATGCAAAGTACCACTATCAGCGATATAAGAAGTCCCTTCCTGCGCGACGGAATCTTCTCTTCTTCCTCATATTCGTATAGGAAGTAGCCTTCCTCTTTCTTCTTTTCAGGCTCTGGTGCAGGTTCCTCAGTAGGCTCCGGCTCGGTAACCAGTTCTGGTTCAGGCTCAACAACGGACTCTGGTTCCGGAGCTGGCTCTATCTCTGATTCAGCAACTGGCTGTGGTTCCTCAATAGTCTCCGGCTCGGCAACCAGTTCTGGCTCTGGCTCGACAACCGGTTCTGACTCCGGATCGACAATCGGTTCAGAGACAAGTTCCGCTTCAGGGATACCGGAGAATGACGAAGGCACGACGACCTCGACTGCCGGAGCATTGGCTTCCGGAACAGGAACCTCCAGAGTAGAGAAATCGAACGAAGCCGGCTTCTGATGGGTCTTGAGGGAGATAGGCTCAAGGCCGAATCCCAAAGGATAGACATCCAGTTCCTCATCCGCGATGAAGAAGATATTGCCATCCCTTCCGAGCCTCATCCTTCCAAGTCCGGGAATCTGCACTGCCCTATTCGTGTCAAGAGCCTTGGCAAGATCTGCCGAGAAACTCTCCAGGATGCGTTCTGCCACATCCTGAGCAATTCCGTTGCTGCTGGCGTAGAAGGAGGAAAGAAGATTGTCCTTATCCGCATTTGTCTTGAAGGAAAGCTTCCTGTATGGAGGATTTATAGTGTATCCTCTGTCAGAGAATGTAGACGGTGCAACCTCGGCGACAAATGCGCCAAGGCCAGGGAGATATACCTTGTCATTGTCAAGGATCAGCTCCTTCACCATCTTGGACAGAAGTTCGATATCCATACGCTTTCTGGGTCTTCCTACAAATCACGCAAAGTTAATAAATAATCACACACCAAAAAATTCTCAAAAAAATTTGCAACCTTAAAATTCTTGCGTATCTTTGCAATCCCAAACGACAAGCGCGGGTAAATTCCTGAATAGCTCAGTTGGTTAGAGCATCTGAC
>NZ_JBAEER010000006.1:0-4217 GCF_056207615.1 Candidatus Cryptobacteroides sp.
ATCAAACCTATAAAGGTCTTGAAGCATGGACGAAGGGCTGTGAGCCTGTTCAAGTACGGGCTGGACTACATCTCTCAGTGCCTGATCAACCATACAGACCGCTATAGAATCAATGTTTTCAAATTTTTGTCATATACTTAGATTACAAACAATAAAAAACAGTACGGGAAGAGTAGAAACGCAGTGCTGATAATGCAGGTCATGTAGATAGTACAAGCAATATAGCAAGCAATATAGACAGTACGACAGTGTACAAAGTATAAGCAGGGCAGATTGTACTATAAGTACGGACAGTGCGGAAAATGCAGGCGGGGCGGGAAGCAAGCAAAATGCATTTGCCCGGATTAGGGTCGGCGAGCGGAGCGAAGCCGATCTGCATTTTGCTGCTCCCGCGCCCGCCTGCACCTGCCTGTACCTGCCTGTACCTGCCTGCGCCTATCTGCCTGCACCTGCCCACCCCGCCAGTTCCTGTCCGCGCCTATCTGCCTGCACCTGCCCACCCCGCCAGTTCCTGTCCGCGCCCGCCATCACCTGCTCGCACTAGCCATCACCTATCTGCCTGCGCCTGCCCGCCACCGCCCGCACCTGCCTGCACCTACCAGCACCAGCCCGCCTCCGCCAGCTCCTGCCAGCCACCGCCCGCACCAGCCCGCCACCGCACCATATTCCGCGTTGGGTCTATCTTGCGGCGGGGATGGTTGGCGCGGAGAAATTTGCTTATATTTGCATGATGGCGCTTTGGGCAACCACTATTGCGACCGCCGGGAAGCTCTGAAACAAACATGAACTGTGAAAGAAGCAAATAACACAGCTACGAAATGTAGACGATAACCAGCTTGCGGCAGATCAAATAGCACACGGAAGAATAACCAACACAGAATATATTCCACATGAAAGAATACATCGCACAGAATGAGGAAAGGTTCTTCGAGGAGCTCTTCTCGCTCCTGAGGATACCGTCGGTCAGCTCGCAGCCCGACCACAAGGACGACATGAGCAAATGTGCCGATAGGCTCGTGGAAATGCTCCTCGAGGCCGGTGCAGACTCAGCCGCCGTCTACCCTACCAAGGGCCATCCGGTGGTCTTCGGACGCAAGGATGTGCCCGGAGCTGAAGGTACAGTGCTCGTGTATGGACACTACGACGTGCAGCCGGTGGACCCAATCGAACTCTGGAAATCCGATCCGTTCGAGCCGGAGATCCGCGACGGAGCCATCTATGGACGTGGCGCGAACGACGACAAGGGCCAGCTTTTCATGCACCTCAAGGCCTTCGAGTACATGCTCCGAAGCGGCAGGCTCCGCCACAATGTGAAGTTCATCTTCGAAGGCGAAGAGGAAATCGGCAGCGGCTCGCTCGCAGAATGGGTTTCCGACCATAAGGACCTTCTCGCAGCGGACGTCATCCTCGTTTCGGACACCACCATGATCTCGGAAGAAGTGCCGTCGATCAACGTCGGAATGCGCGGACTATCGTACATCGAGATCGATGTGACCGGACCGAACAAGGACCTCCATTCGGGCCATTACGGCGGTGCGATCGCGAACCCTATCAACGTGCTCTGCGAGATGGTGGCATCGCTCCATGATGAGAATGGAAAGATCACCATCCCCGGCTTCTACGACAAGGTCGTCGAACTTTCGAGGACGGACAGGGACATGCTCGCGCGTGCTCCGTTCAACATGGATGAGTATAAGGAATTCCTCGACATCGACGAGGTCTGCGGAGAGGACGGCTACACCACCCTCGAGAGGGTCGGCATACGTCCGTGTCTCGACGTAAACGGCATCTGGGGCGGCTACACCGGCACCGGAGCGAAGACCGTGCTCCCATCGAGCGCTCATGCGAAGATATCTATGCGCCTCGTGCCGAACCAGGACAGCGCCGAGATCACAGAACTCATCTGCAAGCACCTGCGCGACATGGCTCCTGCGACCGTGAAGGTGGACGTGCGCCCATGTCACGGAGGAAACGGCTTCCTCATCCCGCTCTCTTCGCCGGCATTCAAGGCCGCATCACGCGCGATGACCGAGGTATATGGAATCGAACCTGTGCCGAGCCGTGGAGGTGGATCCATCCCTGTGCTCGCGGACATGCAGAGGATACTCGGAATCGACCCGCTCCTGATGGGCTTCGGCCTCGAGAGAGACACAATCCACTCCCCTAACGAAAGTTACCTCCTCAAGCAGCTCTTCGCCGGAATGGAATCGATAGCGCTCTTCTACCAATATCTGTAACGATATGGACGAAAACAAGGACAACGGCCTTTTCGATGGCCTTTTCCAGGACCCTGTGAGATCATACCAGGAGCACCTGTTCGGCATGCCATTCGACGGCAACTTCGTACGCTATGACCTCGAACAGAAATTCTTCGGATTCGACATGTTTGACAAGAAAGACAAATAACCAAAAATAGACCAAGAAATGAATAAGAACCTGATCAGAATGGCCTGCATGGCTGCTGTCGCTGGTGCGGCACTCAGCTTCGCGCAGGTCGATGCAGCGGCACAGACCGCAAAGAAGCCTGCCTACAAGGCTCCAAAGGGCGGAAAGACCATCAGTGACCAGATCCTCGGAACATTCTTCGAGGACCTCAGCTATGCGGCTGACGGCGGTCTCAACGCACAGCTCGTACAGAACGGCTCATTCGAGTACAACCTCACCGAGCAGCCAGGTTGGGGCGCAGGAACAGCATGGCGCTTCTCGGCCCTCGGCCATAGCACCGGATATGTGAGCCAGCGCAACGACAACCCTCTCAACGAGAACAACTCCAACTACATGCGCATCACCGCAGAGCGTGTTGGTCGCTACCTCGACGGACAGGAGCACCATGATCATGACCATGGACAGCAGGCACGCAACCAGGACGGTTCGATCGCTGCCGCAGGCTTCATGCGCGACACCCGCGTCGGTGTGGGTATCATCAACTCCGGTTTCGACGGAATGGTAGTGAAGGCCGGTGAGAACTATGATTTCTCTGCATTCATGAGGATGCCGGACGGCAAGGCGAAGACCATCAAGGTTTGGCTCACCGCCGGCCGTACCGTGCTCGCAGAGCAGACCATCAAGGCCAATGCGAAGGACTGGACCAAGTATGAGGTCATCCTCACTCCGAGCGCAGATGCAACGAACGCTTCCCTCATGGTCGCAACCCAGGACACCGGATGCTTCGACCTCGACGCTGTTTCCCTCATCCCAGAGGACACCTTCATGGGCCATGGCCTTCGTAAGGACCTCGCTGAGGCTATCGCCGGCATGCACCCTAAGTTCGTGCGCTTCCCTGGCGGATGCGTCGTACATGGCGGTGGAGACGGAATGTGGGCTACCTATCGCTGGAAGACCTCTATCGGTCCGAAGGAGGAGCGCGTGCAGCTCAAGAACTCATGGGGCTACCATCAGAGCCGTGAGGTAGGTTACTACGAGTACTTCCAGTTCTGCGAGGACATCAACGCAAAGCCTCTCCCAATCCTTCCTTCAGGTACCAGCTGCCAGGGTGCAGGTGGATCATGGGGCCTCCCAGGCTTCGCACAGATGCCTGTCCCAATGGACGAGATGGACGAGTGGGTTGACGAGGTCCTCGACCTCATCGAGTGGGCGAACGGAGATGTCACCACCGAGTGGGGTGCAAAGCGTGCTGCCCAGGGTCATCCAGAGCCATTCGGACTCGAGATGGTCGGTATCGGAAACGAGGAATACATCACTCCTGAGTTCAAGGAGCGCTTCAAATACATCTACGACAGGGTTACCGCAGCTCATCCTGAGATTACCATCGTCGGAACCGCAGGCGTGAACTCACATCCTTCGAACCATGAGGACTATGTCAATGGTTGGGCATTCGCAGAGGAGATCAACGTCCCTATCCTCGACGAGCACTACTACGAGCAGAAGGAGTACTTCCTCACCAGCCGCCAGTACGACTCATACCCACGCGACCGCAAGACCAAGGTCTACCTCGGTGAGTATGCAGCTAAGGACAACACCGTACTCGACGCACTTGCTGAGGCTCTCTACCTCTGCCATGTCGAGCGCAACGGTGACGTTGTCGTGATGAGCAGCTATGCGCCTCTTATGAGCAACATGAACCATTCGAACTGGCTTCCAGTGCTCATCCTCTTCAACAACGACCATGTCGCTCTCACCGCCAACTACTATGTTCAGCAGATGTTCGGAGAGTCAGCAGGAACCAAGTTCTATGGCAATTGCGTGAAGATCGCAGG
>NZ_JBAEER010000007.1:0-7672 GCF_056207615.1 Candidatus Cryptobacteroides sp.
ATTCATCAAAATCAATCATTTTTAACAATTTTCTGTGTCCACTTTTAGATAGCAGTACACGGAGGAGTGTTTTTTATACATATAAGTTAACATAATATAAATTGTATAAATAGATTGTAAAACCGCGAATAGGGGATTTACGAATGGCTAAGAGCTTTTATCTATCGCTAAATACATAGTTATTTTTTGTTGTGTGTTGAACATATCTTCGTGATTGTTTAATTGACGCACGAATCATGAAAATCGAAGAGTTATACCAGAAGGTCAAAAAGACCATTGACATGTCCATACTTCTTGCTGCCTACATGGCGATGCAGTCGTGTATCATGGATGAACGCTACAATGGCGAGAATCTCAAGAACATGGACCTGACCATGAACCTTTTCAGCAAAGGCGTAGAATTTCCGCTCGGTTCTACTTCTCAGCTCAGTTTCGCGGATCTCAGCGAGATATCAGGTGCTGACTTCAGTTTGCTGACTGAAGCTGCTGACGGCAGCTACAGCATCAGCTATGGTGACATGGTCGATCTCTCTGAAAACCTGGCGTCCCTCGATCTGACTTCTCTTGCAAGCATGGACGCAATCACTTTTGATGACAAATTCGAGTATCATGTGGGCATAGACAGGAATTCGCTGGGAATTCAGTCCCAGGAATGGAATGAGAGCTCTGAGATTGGGATTTCAGATTTCACCATGCCGGCGGTCAGTCCCGTCAATCGCGTCGAGAAGATTCCCGTAGGACTCTATGACGAGAATCTGGTCAAGGGCCTTTCATTAGATGACGAGCTCAAGGATATTCATATAAAAAACGGCTTTGTAGACCCTTCTGTGGCTGGTTTTGGCAGTAATGGTCCATCCCTTAAAGGACTTACTTTCTATGTCGGAGACATTGCACCTGTGCCGGTGGAGCCTTATACAAGCCATATTCTCGTTGACCACGAGCTTCAGGGCATCAAGAGCATCAGCGACATAGAGCTTTCCGGCGACGCAAAGATGATCGTAAGTCTTTCTCTTACAAATAATTATCTCGTCTCAGGAAATATCGTGCCGAATATCGACGTCGATCTCACAAAGATCTGTGGCATTGAGGGATATTCTGGTAAAATGGTGAATATCAGTGACTTGGTGATGAATGAAGAGAATGGATACCGTGCCGTAAGGACCTATGATATCACCGGACTCGTGAAGAACTCCTTCAAGGACGGAAGAATCTATCTCGACGAAAACGTGACTATCGCCGGACAGATCGAGGGCTATTCGCTGACTGCAGATCGCTCGCTGGTCAATGATTCATATTCCAAGGGCGGCATGATGCTCAACCTTGACGTGCAATTCGAAAACATAGATATCGAGTCTGCTGACGTGGTCCTTGAGCCGGTGACGGTGGTGACTGAAGACATGGTGGTTCCTATGAGCATCTCCCCTGTCGCTCTCCCATCGTTCGTAGACCGAATCTCTTCAGTGAGTCTCGACCGAAGCAGGAAGACCGTTCTTGAACTCGACGCTTCCAATCTTTCGAAGATAGCTGGACTTTCTGTCAATCTCGATGAGATTGTCGTAGAATTCCCTGCAGGAATGCATGTGGAAGACTGCACCGACGGAAAGCTCGTCATCAAGGGCGCAAAGCTTCCTCTCAGGAAAGAGATCGTCATCAGCAGCATCGACTTCCCTGCCCCTGTTGCCGGATATCAGTCGTTCAATGGAAACATCAAGCTTAACGCAAAGACCACCGTATCTGGTTCCGTGGATGTCGCAGACCTTCCCGCAAACGAATCAGAGGATGTTGTGGTAGTCGCTACCATCAGCAGCTCCCCCGTCATTTCTGACTTCAGCGTGAAGACACGTGAGTATAGGAAGGATCTCGGAATCGAGCAGAAGTTCGCAATTGACATCGACGGCATTGGTGATCTCGGTAATCTTACCGTCGTACCGGATGGTAAACCGAATATTGAGGTGATCTTCGACATCCCGTCTACTCCGTCTCTCCCGTTCAAGACTGGCAGCGAAGGAATAGACATTGCGCTGCCAGCAAGCATCAGGCTTGATGCTGGTCGCCTGGGTTCCGGATACACATACTCGCAGAGCACTCACTCGATCAACATACGTGGCTCCGTCCCTTCGAAGATCAGCATACCAGTGAAGGAACTGCATGTATCTGCATCAACGGCAGAGCAGGAAATCAAGGTCTGCGGTGATCTTGTGGCTGCGGCAACAGTTATAGGAAAAAGTGATGTGGAGGCCCTCAGAGGCGCAAATGTTGGCATTCGTGTCGCAATTCCTCAGATGGCGGCGAAGAGCGTCAGACTTGATGACGGACTCTCGGTAAGGGTCGATGAGACTACGTCTGTGAGCCTTTTCGATAAGGAAAGAATACCAGAGATGGTGGACATTCTCAGCGAGGTCGTTCTCGATGAGGTCTATATCAACTGCAGCATGGACTTCGACGGTCTCCCTGGCAACGGTAACTATATGGTTGACCTCGTGGCAACACTTCCAGACTGCTTCTCCCCTTCCGAGATCGCACTCAAGGGCGCAGTCAAGAACGGTCGTTTCGTGGCTCAGCCAATCAGGCTTGAAGCTTTGAGGAATCTTGACATGAGCAATGCTGAGGACCTCGTAGCTGACATTACGATACATGGCTCGCTGTCTACAGAGAGCGCCGATATCGAGCTTGAAAGCCTCAGGGATGATATCTCCGCCAATATGAAGGTCAGCATCGCTGACAGGAACGGAAAGATATCCGTGAGCAGCTTACGTGGGCACATTCACCAGGAGATGGAGTACTCTACTACCCTTTCCTTCGATGATATTCCGGAATTCCTTCGCAGCGACGAGGTCTGTCTCGACATCAAGAATCCATCTCTCAAGCTCGCGATCAGAGGTAACATGGGTGTTCCTGTAAACAGCGAGATTGAGCTCATACCATGGCGAAACGGACGTCCAGACGGCAGAGTGTCGGCGCTCCGCGACTTCGCGTTCCCGTGCTCGAAGGATGCTGCCTCCCCTGAACTTGTAGAGGTCAGTCTTGACCCGGAGCAGATATCCCGTGTGTTCCGTCAGATACCTGACTCGCTGGAGATCGTCTTCAGGGGTAATATCAACGCTGAAAAGGAGTGCTTCATTGACCTCGGCAGCGAGTACTTCATGGACCTTGCATACGACTTCGACATGCCGCTGACTCCTGGAGAAGATTTCATGCTGGTCCTGTCAGACACTCTCGAACTTTCACGGGAACTTGTCGATGTCATGTCAAAGACTCCGATAGGATTGAAGATCGCGGCAAGGAACAGCATGCCTTTCGGCCTGAAGATATTCGTCGATTTTCTTGATGTTGACGGAAATGTTCTCTATCTTTCTGAAGAAGAGATTTCTGCCGGCATTTCGGGCGGAAGCAGGCTGAATCCTTGTTCAGAGACTGCTGAGGTGATGGTCAGGACTCTTCCTGGTTCCCCTGTAAAGGACCTCGCTCAGCTTAGGATATCCTTTGCTCTGAGCGGTGGTGTCGAAACGCACAACTTGATGAAGGACGATTACATTGAGGCTGATTTAAAGGCAGTCTTACCAGAAGGAATAAGCTTTAAGATTAACTAATACTTATCATTGTGAAAAAGATCTATTTTGCATTCGCGACAGCTCTGATGTGTGCCGCACTCCATGCGCAGACTCCCCAGAGCACCTATCTGCTCGAGAACTATGTGTATGGATACCGATTCAACCCGGCATATGTGCCCGAGAAATCCTTCGTCGCAGTTCCGGTGATAGGTAATCTCAATCCGTCAGCCAGGAGCCAGGTGGGACTTTCAAATCTCATCTTCCCTACCGACGACGGACTCGTGACCGGACTCAATCCTCAGGTATCTTCGGAACAGTTTCTCGGCGGTCTCAAGAAGCTCAACAGCGCGAATGTAGACCTCAATGAGAACATCATAGCATTCGGATTTCGAGGAAAACATGGCGGATACACGAGCGTGGAGCTCAATCTCAGGAGCTCCGTGACTGCGGCTCTTCCGTACACCATGTTCTCTTTCCTCAAGGACGGTGACGCTCCTTCATACGACATGTCCCCTACCTATGTCAGCGGTACTGCCTTCGGCGAGCTGGCCATAGGCTATTCCAGGAAGGTTAATGACAAGCTCGACATAGGTGCGCGTCTCAAGGCCCTCGTAGGTATGGCGAACCTCTATTTTGACATCAACAAAGCAGATGTCAGCATCAGCGGTGACGCAATCAGGGTCAATGCGGATGCAACAGCGTACGGTGCATGTAATTTCCTCAGCGTGGCGACCATTCCGTCGAAGATCAGACCCGGCGAGGTGGATGTGATGGATTTCGATGATTTCGGATTCGGCGGTGGGAATTTTGCTCCTTCCGGTTATGGCGCGGCCATCGACCTTGGCATGACCTACCATCTCACCAAGAATCTCGAACTCAGCTTTTCCATCAATGATCTCGGACTCATGAGCTGGAAGAACAATATCATCGGAAGGACGGATGCATCGGTGACTTACACCGGCCAGCGCTTCTATCCGGAGGATGAGGATCCTGACGACAGCGAAGCGAAGAATGAGTACAAGGCAGCGGTCCATACTCTCGAGTCGCTTGCCGAGTTCAAGTATGATCCCGAAGAGAGTTCGACCCAACTTAAGATCATGCCTTTCACCGCAAACTTCGGACTCAAGTACAGGATGCCTTTCTATCGCAACCTAAGTGCTGGAGCGATGGGTACATACAAGGTTGCGCACAAGGCAAGCTGGTATGATGTCCGTGCCGGTCTTGCAATCAACCCTATTGAGTGGTTCAGTCTGACCGGAAACGTCGGTATGACCACCTTCGGACCTGCATGGGGTGCCGGACTGAGCATCAGCTTCGTGGGTATCAACATCTTCGTTGCCAGCGACGGCTATATCGGAAAGATTGCAAAGTACAAGGGCGAGAAGGGACCTGCATTCCTTTATCCTATCGACAAGTTCGGATATGATATCAACTTCGGTCTCAATATCATCTTCGGCAAGCGTCACCGTGCGTTCTAGCGGTGCTTAGAACCTCTTAGAAACAGAGGCCTACGCCTAGCTTGGCTCCGGTCAGCACTTCGTTGCTGCGGCGCACTTCGATGGATTCGGAGAAGGTATTCGGATGCCAGTATGTGCCTGTCAGTCCAAGCATCAGATCGAGCTTGATTTCTCTGGTAAGGTTGAGCCTGTAGCCGAATCCTGTGTCGGCGAGGGTGGCATTTCCGTACATCTTCGGGCTTCCCTTGATGCCGATTCCACCACCTATGAATGTGAACCATCTTCCTGGGTCGTCATGTTTGCCGAACAGGATGGTGGCTCTCATCATGATCGGGAATATGCGCTGCTTCCTGCTTATGCCCTGATAGCCGCCGTACAGTGACACGTTGAGGTTCTCGAAGGCGTTGAAACCGAAGTGTGCGAGCACTTGCCCGTTGGTGTTGTAGCCGAAGCTGTAATCCCTGAAGTCTTCTCTGTATCCGCCGTTGGTGGCAACATAGTTGAAGTGGCTGAATACATGGAACTGCGCTATGTAGCCGTATTCTATGCCGTAGGTTATCAGTGGGTATTCCCTCTTCGGCCTTCTCTTTTCTTCTCCCTCCCACGGTTCTTCTGCCATCCGCCTGTCATGGTCGAAGCGGTAGGTCATTCCGAACTGTGGAATGAACGACGAGATGAGCCCATGCTTGTACATGCCCATGTTGATCCCGTCAGGAGTCTTGTATACATGAAGCGAAATCGACGGTTTCACCACGAAGTAGAAGGACAGAGGCATGCTTCGGAAGGTAATGCCTGTCCTGAGGTCGGCAACAGGACCGAAGAATACGCCTGCAGGATGCTCAAGGTCGTCACCGAAACCAAGATCGATTCCTGGGCCGGCGAGGAAGTTGAATACGACGTTCTTTCCGGATTTCTGTATGATGTTGAAATCACAGCTGTAGTCGAAATAGAACCCTGGGAAAGGATTCCTCTGGCGAAGGGGACCCGTGATATCCACTCCGAAGGATAAGGTGTTCACAGGTGCGTTGTCTCCCGATTTCGAGTGCTGCTGATAGAGGATACCGATGCGCGATGGGGACAACTCAGCTCCGATGGAACGAGGCTGGGCATGGACAATTCCTGCCGAACAGGTCAATACGGCAAGAAACGGTATTAGCCTTCTGGTACGCATTGGTTTTAAGTACAACCATCAAATTTAACAAATAATCAGCAAAAACCCTATATTTGTATTGTAGTAGAATCAACAATGTTCGAAGACGACAGCATAAGGACCAGGATGCTTCCTCCCCTTCCGGAGAGGTTGAGGCCGAGAAATATGGACCAGTACGTGGGCCAGAGCCATCTCGTTGGCAAGGGCTGCGTGCTTCGTAACATGATTGATTCAGGCAATCTCACCTCCTTCATTCTCTGGGGCCCTCCAGGTGTCGGCAAGACTTCCCTCTCAAGGATAGTCGCAAGCACTCTAGGACGAGAGTTCTACACTCTCTCTGCGGTCAGTGCAGGAGTCAAGGAGGTACGCGAGGTTATCGACAAGGCGAAGGGTTCGTCTCTTTTCTCTCAGTGCAGCACCCCTATTCTCTTCATCGACGAGATCCACAGGTTCAGCAAGAGCCAGCAGGATGCGCTTCTAGGTGCGGCCGAGGACGGAACGATCGTGCTCATCGGTGCCACCACTGAGAATCCTTCCTTCGAGGTGATCTCACCGCTTCTATCCAGGTGTCAGGTCTTCGTCCTGAAGTCTCTTGAGAAGGCGGACCTGCAGAAGCTGCTCGACAGGGCTCTCAGCGAGGATGTCGTGCTCAAGGAAAGGGGCATAAAGGTCGAGGAGACCGAGGCGCTCTTCCGTTACAGCGGTGGTGATGCGCGTAAGCTTCTGAACATCCTTGAGATCGTGGTCAATGCCGGTAACAAGGTCATCAACAATCAGGCTGTCACTTCCTGTCTTCAGGAGAACATGGCAATCTATGATAAGAAGGGTGAGATGCATTATGACATCATCTCTGCCTTCATCAAGAGCGTGCGCGGTTCGGACCCGAACGCGGCAGTCTATTATCTCGCAAGAATGCTCGACGCAGGCGAGGATCCCCTCTTCATCGCACGAAGGCTCATGATCCTCTCTTCCGAGGACATCGGCCTGGCCAATCCAAATGCGATGCTGCTCGCGAACTCGACTTTCCAGATTGTCCACAGCATCGGTATGCCAGAGGCAAGGATCCCTCTCGCAGAGTGTACCATCTACCTCGCGAGCTCACCTAAGAGCAATTCTGCCTACATGGCTATCAACAAGGCTCTCGAGACGGCCAAGCTGACTCAGTCGGCTGGTGTTCCTCTCTATCTGAGGAATGCTCCTACGAAGCTCATGGAGGAGCTTGGCTATGGTGACGGCTATATGTATGCTCACGACTATCCCGGTCATTTTGCCAATCTCGAGTTCATGCCGAAGGAACTCGAAGGTACAGTGTTCTACGATCCTCAGGAAAATCGCCACGAGGATGGCCTCCGCAACTATCTTTCTGCCTGCTGGCCGAAATATTATCCAAAGAAGTAGCTTTCTTCGCCGGCATTTGTCGGATGTCATAGCGGCGGCGGACATGCAGCAAAATGCAGATCGTCTTCGCTCCGCTCCGCCGACCCTAGTCCGGGCAAATGCATTTTGCATGCATG
>NZ_JBAEER010000008.1:0-2719 GCF_056207615.1 Candidatus Cryptobacteroides sp.
CTTTTCGGCACGACTGACCCATGCGAGATTTATCATAGGCATATCTCCGAGCTTTGCCCGAACTTCATCTGTACCTGTGGTTCCCGTCCGGTGCAGGTGTTCATGCCCGGGTACCATGAGACTTTCCCGGTTCCGAAGGTCGAGACCGTGTCGACCATAGGCGCAGGAGACAATTTCAATGCCGGTTTTCTCTTCGGACTGCTTCGTGCGGGTCTCGATGCGGACGGCAAACATGATGCGGACGGAGGACAGGTTGAAAACCCTTACGGAAGGCTCTCTGCGGCCGTTTTTCCGGAGCTTGTCAACCTGGCGTGCCGTTTTTCCGCGAACGTGTGCGCGAGCATCAGCAACAATGTTGACGAAGACTTTGTAGACTCTTTGAGCATGTCCGCGTACTACTTGGAACGCCACTTCACATAAGACTTCCATTGGTCATCGACTATCCCGTCCGGCAGAATCGTGCCTGGGAAGCAGTCGATGACCATTCTCTTTTCTGCAGGTTTCCAGTTTGCGCATATTCTTCCGTCGAACGCGACCACAGGATGGAATATTCCGCTGTTGTTGTGGGCGCGGTGGGAAAGTTCCGGATCCAGCACGATGTCGCGGCTCTTATAGCCGATGAGGTATTCGTCGTACGGTGGTATGAGCAGTGCGCAGTCCCTTCTGAAGCCTCGGGTGCGGCAGCTTTCGTGGATATGGAATTCTCTAGCTCCATGGCGCTCTGTCCTGAGCTCATCTCCGATCATATCCATACCCCTGCGGCAGTCGCTGCTGTTCAGACCTGACCACCACAGGAAATCCTCGAAAGTGGCAGGGGAGTGGCTCTGGAAGTATTTCTGCGTAAGCTTTCGCAGGGATTCGTCCCTGTCAATCTTCTCCGGACGCGGTCCGACCTTAGCCTCGCTGAGCGAATATGTGGCCTTCGAAGGATGCAGGTCTCCGCTACACAGGACTCCGTCGAGCTCGGCCATCCTGATGTGGTAGGAAAGCCTATGGTCGTCCATCGTGATCCCATTAGATGCCAGCGCATCGACATAGTCGTCCTTGGTGACGCTGCGGATGTCTGCCGTCTTGCGCTCCAGAATCTCCCGGACCATACGGACTTCATCTTCCGGTATGGAGATATGGTTCGCGCTCATCCATCCCTTTATGACCCGGATCGCCTTGTCGGCACATAGGTCCAGCATCCACCAGTAATCGTCGCCCGAAACGAGTTGCCACGTGCCTCTGAGCAAGTGCAGACGTATGATGCGTCCCTCGTCAAAATCCCTCCGGAAGGCCGCCAGGGACGGTTTTCTGGTCCTCATGGACACGGCCCACCTCATCATCCTGTACTCCTGCGCCTGCATCGCTCCGAAATGGGATACGAGTTCGGCAGGGGAGTCGAACTGCGGGCTGATGAGCTGTTGACTGAGCAACCTGATGGAGATAGGATTCATGTGCGCCATTGATTTCCGCAAATTTAGCAATATCTTTGCTATGGTGTCATCCTCGGTTGCTTAAACCTTTGGAGCCTGGGAGCGTCAAATAGACATTGAACAAATAACCACACTTATATGAAGAAATTTGCAGTCTTAGCATCGGCCATCTGCTTTGCAGTCGTAGCCAGTGCCCAGGTGAAGGAAGATTTCGTTCCTTCGTCAACAGTCCAGTCAGGAAAGCAGTATCCTGCAGTCAATTCAGAGAGATGCGTGAGGGTGAAGGTCAACGCACCTGACGCACACTCCGTCAAACTCGATATCGGCGGTAAGCAGTACGATCTCGCTAAGGGCGAGGACGGTCAGTGGATAGGCGAGTCAGGCCCTCAGGACGAGGGATTCCACTACTACAACCTCGTGATCGACGGCGCTGCATGTCCGGATCCTACAGCTCTCTACTACTATGGTTCTGGTCATTGGACCAGCGGAGTTGAGGTTCCTGCCTATGACGGTGATTTCTTCGCAGTGAAGAACGTGCCTCAGGGCCAGATCCGTGAACTCTACTATTGGTCAGAGGTAACACAGAAGATGCGTCATTGCTTCGTATACACTCCTGCGGAGTATGAATATCTCTACACCAAGCGCTATCCTGTTCTCTACATCCAGCACGGTGGTGGTGAGAACGAGTATGGCTGGGCATCGCAGGGTAAGACTGCACAGATCATGGACAACCTCATCGCAGAAGGCAATGCAGTTCCATTCATCGTCGTGATGGAGTGCAGCGATGCGCAGCTTCCTGGCGCACAGGCTGGCTTCGGCGCTCCTCAGGGTGGCAGACCACAGGGTGCTCCTCAGGGCGCTCAGGGTGGCAGACCTCAGGGCGGCTTCGGCGGCTTCAACATGGCAGCGATGTTCTCTACCTACGACAGAGTAATGGCAGAGGACCTCATCCCATACATCGACAGGAACTTCAGGACCCAGGCTGACAACGCACATCGCGCTATGGCAGGTCTCTCGATGGGTGGCATGTGCACAAAGGCCATCACACTCAACCATCCTGAGCTCTTCTCGAACATCGGTATCTTCAGCGGCGGAACCATCACCGTTGCGGATGCAGACAATACTCCAGGCTTCAGGGAGACCAACAAGCTCGTCTTCGTCGGCTTCGGCAGCACCGAGCTCGAGCATCGCGTACCTGGCTTCGGCGACGGTACCGATCCTAAGGATGAGACCGCCGAGGTCAAGGAGTCAGGCGTGAACGCGCACTTCTACGTATCTCCAGGCACCGCGCACGAGTGGCT
>NZ_JBAEER010000009.1:0-33329 GCF_056207615.1 Candidatus Cryptobacteroides sp.
GTCAGACCAGATGTTTGCCGCCAGCTTCCTTCAGATTCCACCTCGTGATGGACACCTTTGCCTTTGGCTGTAACCTTCCCACTATCAGGGCGGTTTGGGGACTTTCACCCGTTAGAGTACGTTCGTGCTGGACGAACAATGGCACGAACGACAAAAACAAGGCTTTTTTTGTCGTTCGTGACGTGATTTCAGTTGTTTTCTGCTGTTTTGCGGCCGCGAACTCCAAAAATCAGCTGTTTTTTGGAGTTCGTGCCAGTGAATACAGTTTGCTGGCAGCAAATACGAGCAAGAACCATTTCTTCGGATCTATCATTATATTTGTAACAAATTCCAATTTGAATTTACTAACCACGATCAGAAGAAACCAAGATATGAAAAGAACACACATCATCGCGCCCCTCGTGCTCGCTTGTGCTTTGTCGACGAACTCCCACGCCCAGGAAATCAGCCGAAGCGACAGTCTCTCTGCAGCAATCTCATCCGTGAAGGGAGAGGAAATCTGGGATCTTTCGGCGTCGGACCCAATCAAGGCCCTGGCTGGAAAGATGACGGGAGTTTTAGTACTCAACACTTCCGGAGAGCCAGGAGTCGCTTCCGGCCTCAAGGTAAGAGGATTCTCTGCCATGATGAATAACATCAGCCCGCTCATCATAGTGGATGGTCTCAGGGTGCATGATGTCCAGTACCTTGCTCCGGAGATGATTGAGTCCATCGAAGTGATCAAGGACGCAGTAGCAGTCGGTTTATACGGCGTAGAAGCAAGGGAAGGTGCCCTTATCATCCAGACAAGGAAAGGTCACGCCGGCAAAGGCCATGTATTCTACCGAAACGAGTTCGCAGTGGCAAGTATCGCCCACAAACCTAAGATGATGAACGCAAACGACTACCTTGACTACGTTGATGCCTTGGGTTCAGAATCATTCAAGAATCTGATTTTAGCGCAATACAAAGGCGAGGACACAGACTGGATATCTGAAGTATTCAGGCCAAGCTGGAACATGCGCCACACTGTCGGCGTCCAGGGAGGCAATGATCGTGGCGGGTATTTTGCCAGCTTCAGCAGTTATTCCAACGACGGAATTTTCGTCGGAAAATACGACCGTTTCAGTAGAATCTCCGGTCAGATAAACGGTTCATACCGAGTTGCCCCATGGCTTGTCCTAGCCACGAACAATTCTCTGGAAACACACAATGGTGGAACCATAATGTCGACTTACGATATCGGATCTCCGATAATGTCAGCCCTTATATCACCTCCTACATCTCCGGTATTCGTCGACAAGAACGGTCTTGACGACTATCAGAAGGAGGCGTTGGCTCTCGGATATAATGTCATCATGGATCCTGAAACTGGACTATACCTTGCCAATCGTCCTGTATATCCCTTACACCCTCTAGCTATGAGGAACTATCCCGAAAGAACTTACAAGAACAGCTCTTTCAGAGGGTCGGCTTCCGCTGTCTTTACGCCTTTGAAAGGCTTTGACATCACCTCGAGATTCGGTTACGCGTTTGATAAAGGCTACTCGACGACTATGACGCGACCATACTTCTATGGAGATCGTAATCATCCGGTCGAAAATGAAACTACTGCTGAGTACGACGACACTCACCTGCAGGGCGAGTTGATCGCCTCATACGACCGAACATTCGGAAAGCATGGTATTGACATCAATGGCGGTGCAATGTATCTGGGATATGGCAAGGATAACGGACAGCAGCTTTCTTATTTCGGCCATCTCGGATACACCTTCGACGGACGATATTCGCTTTCCGGCAGCGTCAACGCAACATCATATGGGAAAAAGTCGTTCTATAAGAAGACTCCTATCGCCTATTCAGTCGCCGCAAGTGCAAGAATCATTGATGAGCTCTCACTTCGAGCAACATGGGGACAGTCAAAGTATTTTCCTTACCCAAAAGAGATGAGTATATTCAATAAAGGTCTGTTTAGTGTCGGCAACACATCCAGTCTTAATGTCGGCGCATTAACTCATCTGCTTGGCGGAAAGCTGACAGGTTCACTTGATTTTTTCAGAAACACTGACACGACAACAGGCATCGAAGCATTAGCTGATTCTCATCATGAATGTGGCACAGTAATCAACACCGGCATCGAGTTTTCCATGTCCATGTCCGACACAATAGGAGATTTCCACTATTCTGTATCTGCTAATATTTCTTACCTGAGGAACAGGCTCAAGGCCCTCGAAAAAGGACTTGCTGGAATCAGACACGAAACGGAAAGTTATCTTACGGAAACCCCATATTGGTACATCAGCGTCGGTGAGCCAATCTGGTACATCAAAGGTCTCAAGGCCCAGGGAATCGACCCACAGACAGGAGAAGTAAGCTACTATGAAAGTGGCGAGTATCCTGGAAGCCACAACATTATAGATGATGGAGTGAACATTGGTTCCGGAATCCCTGACTTCACATTCGGACTCAACATAAATCTTGGCTATAAGGGTTTCGATCTGTCCATCGTCGGATCCGGAGTCGCCGGAAACCAGATTTATTCCTCTCTCTGGTCATCGTTCAGGTACGGACAGAATAACTATAAACGTGTCTGGGATGGAATTTGGAAGCAGCCAGGAGACAATGCGAAATTCCCATCACTTCGTGCTGCAACGAAAGAGGACGCAATTCAGTCATCCCTATATGTCTGGAAAGGCTCATATTTCAAGATCAGACAGATACAGCTCGGATATACCCTCCCGGAGAAACTCATGAAGAAAGTATGGGTGAAGCAGTTGAGACTCTATGCTTCCCTCGACAACTTCCTCTGCCTCACAAATTATCCTGGAATAGATCCTGAGACGACGATCACCTCAGACCACACCATCGGTTTTGACGGAGGAGCGTACCCTAATCCCAAGCAGATTGCCTTCGGCCTCAATCTGACTTTCTGATAGACGGATCTGACTTTTGCAATGCCAGAATTCGAAACGCTGCCGATGATTATCAGGAATTCCGGCTCGTAACTGTCGGCTCATCCCATCACTCCCCCCGCAGGAGATTTTGTTATGAAATCTCCGATATTTTTATACCTTTGCGCCCGCATTAAAGACATTAAGATGAAAGTATTTCTATCATCCTTGTTTTCTCAGAATCAGAACGGTCTTTCGCTCTGGTTCATGGCCATCTTCACCATCGTCTTCGCCTGCGGAGCGATCTACGGACGTGGCTACATGAAGCACTACAGCGGCAGGCCACTGAGGAACACTCTCCACTGGATCAACTATGCGATCGCATACGTATCCATGATGACCTTGTGCGTCGTGGAGGACTCGATTGCGTTCCTCGTCAGCTGGGAAATCATGGCACTCAGTTCGTTCTTCCTCGTAATCTACGAGAGCGAGAAGCCGGAAACCATCAAGGCCGGCATCAATTTCTTCATCCAGTCGCACATCTCGGTGGTTCTTCTCACCGCCGGCTTCATGATGATCGCGGCAAAGACAGGATCATACTCATTCTCCGCCATCCCGCGCTACTGCATGCAGGGTAACGGAATGACAGCGTTCCTCCTCCTCTTTGCCGGATTCGCAGTAAAGGCTGGATTCGTTCCTTTCCATACATGGCTCCCATACGCCCATCCTGCCGCACCTGCGCACATCTCCGGCGTGATGTCAGGAGTCATCATCAAGATCGGTATCTTCGGCATCCTCAGGATGATCACATGGTTCAGCATTGACTTCGTGACCGCAGGTGCCATCATCCTCACCGTCTCTGCGATTTCCGGACTCTACGGCGTGATGATGGCCATCCTCCAGCACAACCTCAAGAAGCTGCTTGCATACCACAGTATCGAGAACATCGGTATCATCGGCATGGGCATAGGACTCGGCTGCATCGGTGCCGGCAGCGGCAACACCGTACTCGCGAGCCTCGGCTTCGCTGGCGCCCTGCTCCACACTCTCAACCATGCTCTCTTCGAGTCCGTGCTGTTCTTCTGCTCGGGCAATGTATACCACGGCACCCACACCCTCGACATCGAGAAGCTCGGCGGTCTCGCCAGGAAGATGCCATGGACCGCAGCGCTCTTCCTCATCGCATCGATCGCGATCTGCGGCCTTCCGCCTATGAACGGATTCATCTCCGAATTCCTCATCTACAGCGGCCTCTTCGGATGGATGCAGGGAGCTGAGCCAGGCGTCACTACCGGTGCGGTATTCTCCATCCTCTCGCTCGTGATGATCGGCGGACTCGCAATCCTTTGCTTCACCAAGGCGTTCGGAATCATCTTCCTCGGCAGTCCCAGAACCGAGATCGACGCACATGAGATGGAACCTTGCCGCATCGTTCCGCTCGTCATCGAGGCGCTCATCATGTTCTCGATCGGTATCTGCCCATCCTTCTACACCAAGCTTGCCGGCAGCGCACTGGAGTGCTTCCCATACACGAGCAGCACCGCCCTCGCATCGACAGCAGACCTCAGCTTCGTAGGACTTGCAGGACTCATCTTCATCATCCTCGCAGGACTCATCTACACTGCGAAGAGCAGGCACAACACAAGACATCAGGTCAGCGAAGGACCTACCTGGGGCTGCGGCTACACCGAGGGCACACCTCGTATCCAGTACACAGCCACCTCATTCGTGAAGACCTACGTCCAGCTCTTCTCATTCGTACTCGGAAACAAGAAGGAGCAGGAGCTCCCTAAGGACATCTTCCCTGTTTCCGGCCACTTCGAGTCCGAGTCTTACGACAAGCTCGAGAGCAACTTCATCGACAAGCCGCTCAGCGCATACCGCAAGTTCACCGACCGCTTCTCATTCCTGCAGAACGGTAAGATGCAGTACTATGTACTCTACGGCGTCATCTTCATCGTATTCACGCTTATCATAAGCTTTATCCTCAATTAGCGCCATGACAAGTCTGATACTCATCCTAATCTCAGCGCTCTTCTTCAACGGCATCATCGGCCGCGTAAAGAGCATCAGTGCCGGCAGAAAAGGTCCCGGCATCATGCAGCCTATCAAGGACGTCATCCGACTCTTCCGCAAGGGTGCAGTCTACAGCGAGGTCACCGGTCCTGTATTCAAGGCCGCACCTGCTGTCTATCTCGCATCCGTGCTCGTCGCATGTCTCTGCATACCATTCGGCAACAAGCCAGGTCTCATCAGCTTCAACGGCGACTTCGTATTCTTCGCCTATGCGCTCGCGCTCGGCAAGTTCTTCTGCATCATCGGTGCGCTGGACACCGGTTCGAGCTTCGAAGGCATGGGTGCCTCTCGTGAGGCTACCTACTCCATGCTCGCAGAGCCTGCATTCTTCCTCATCATGGGTTCACTCGCGCTCATGACCGGAAACAGCTCGTTCCAGAGCATCTTTGCCGAGCTCCATCCTAGCAGCCCTATGAGCTGGGCTCTTGCTGTCATCGCAGCATTCATCTTCCTCGTCCTCGCGATGGTCGAGAACAGCCGAATGCCGGTAGATGATCCCAAGACCCACCTTGAGCTTACCATGATCCATGAGGTCATGGTACTCGACAACAGCGGCATCGACCTCGGTCTCATCTTCGTGACCGGCTACCTCAAGTTCGCCATGTACGCGGCGCTCATCGCAAACCTCTTCATCGGAAGCATTCCGGTTGGATTCGGAATTCCTGTATTCCTCGCGGTGCAGGCGCTCAGCGCAGTCATAATCGGCATCAACGAGTCGTTCACCGCGCGTTACAGGATGAACCACAATCCTCAGTTCATATTCACACTGGCATGCATCGCACTCCTCGCCGTCTTCGGCGTGATGCTCATGTCCGGACAACTTGTATAGTGAGCCATGCTGGAAACATTCATCATCATATTCCTCGCCACCCTCTTCTACCTGGCCATCGCCAACCGAATGAGGAACTACATCAAGATCCTGGTGTACCAAGGCGTACTGCTCTTCCTGGTGGCCGCATTCCACCTCAAGGAGTTCAACGTATTCAACCTTGTCGTCATCCTTCTCGAGACCATCGTATTCAAGGCCGTAGCGGTCCCATACTGCATCGAGAGGATCATACGTCACAACAACATCACCCGTGAGACCGAGCCATTCGTTCCGAACTTCGTTTCCCTGCTCATCACAGCTGGCATCGTCGTAGGCTCAATCCTCCTCTCCGGAAGCATCGACGACCTCATCCTCGACAAGTTCTTCTTCGTAGGAGCCATCTCGGCCATCTTCACCGGCCTTTACCTTATCGTATCGCGTCGTAAGATCCTCACCCATGTGGTCGGTTACTGCGTGATCGAGAACGGAGTATTCATCCTCTCGCTCGCCGTAGGTAACGAGATGCCTGCAATGGTCAACCTAGGTGTGATGCTCGATATCTTCGCATCCGTGTTCATTCTCGGAATATTCGCAAACAAGATCGGAGACGTATTTCATGACGTGGACATCGACTCTCTCAGCAAACTTAAAGACTAGAAGCCATGATTACAGCAATCTACCTCGCAGCAGTCGTCTGCATCGTCGTGGCTCTGGCCTTCAGCCGCTCGAGAGCCCTCTCCACCGTACTCGGAGTCCTTTTCCTCGGACTTCAGGTCATGATCACAGTGAACGGAATGATGAATCCTGGCACCACCGAGCTCAGCTACTTCAGCTATGATTCACTCGGACTCATACTCCTTCTGGTGCTCAGCATCATCAGCATTCCTGCGATGATCCACAGCCATATCTACCTCACCAAGCCGCTCGCATCGCCGTCCAGCGCAGCTGCGTACAACGCATCCTTCGTGCTGCTCATCGCTGCGATGACCATGGGCTACCTCGCGAACCACGCTGCCGTGACCTGGATCTTCACCGAGATCACGACCCTCAGTGCCGCGATGCTCATCTACCACCACCGCAGCAAGCTCGCGCTTGAAGCAACATGGAAGTATGTCTTCGTATGCGCAATCAGCATCTGCTTCGTGTTCGTAGGCATACTCCTAATCAGCCTCGCGCTTCTTCACGACGGCTGCTCTGAGCTCTTCTACTCGGATCTGATGGCCCACAAGGCCACTCTGAACAGCTTCTGGATGAAGCTCGGCTTCCTCTTCATCTTCGCCGGATATACTGCGAAGCTCGGCCTCTTCCCTATGTTCACAGCCGGCGTCGATGCGAAGGACAAGGCCCCAGCTCCTGCGGGCGCACTCCTCGCCAGCGCACTGATGAATCTCGGATTCTGCGGAATCTTCAGGGTATATGCAGCCATCAGCGGAACTCCTGTCGGCAGCTGGGCACGCATGGTGATGCTCGTATCTGCGCTCATCACTCTCTTCATCGCGACCATCTATATGGCCAGGATAAGCAACGTCAAGCGTATGCTCGCCTACTCGGGAATCGAGCACATGTCGGTCGTGACCCTGGGTCTGTGCTTCGGCAAGGCCGGTTTCATGGCAGCAATGCTCCATATCGTGATGCACACCTTCGTGAAGTCCGGACTCTTCTTCCACTTCACCCAGCTCTACCGCACATATTCGAGCAAGATGATTGACGACATGGGTGACTATCTCAAGCTGAATCCGTTCGGCGCGCTCGTGCTCCTGCTCGGATTCGTGAGCATCACCGCCGTACCGCCATCAGGACTCTTCTTCAGCGAGCTCCTCGTCTTCAAGGCGATGATCGCAGAAGGCAGCTGGGTTATCTTCGTGCTCACTGCATTCCTGCTCACCGTGCTTCTCTGGGCATTTGCGAAGAGCATGTTCCGCATCATCTTCCTTCCTTCGGCAAAGCCAGTCGAGAAGATCAAGATCTCGGCGTGGGAATCACTCACCCAGCTCATCCTTTTCGTGCTTGCCGCATACATCGGCTTTAACCCGCCAGCGTTCCTTACCGACCTCATCGGACAGGCTGCTGCAATGATCCTGTAATGCCAATGAACAACAATATACTACACATAAGCAACGGAAGCTGCGTGAGCGTGGCGGAGATACCTGTTCTCAGCTACGACTGCTTCCGAGCTACAACCCTTGAGCTCATGAGCGATAAGGCAAGGCACTGTGTGAACTATTTCGCACATCCTTGCGGCGAAGGTCTCAGGCTCATGATGTGCATCGCGGATGACAGCGCGCACGACATCATCGTGTATTCCTGCGACGTTGAGAAGGGAGCGAGCCTCTCTTCTGCTGCCGCAGACTGCCTTGCGCTGGAGCGCTACGAGCGTGAGATCCATGAGAACTGGGGACTCGAATTCGAGGGCCATCCTTGGTACAAGCCGGTGCGCGATTTCATGCCTGATAAGTACAAGTTCTTCGAGATGGAAGGAGAAGAGCTCCACGAGGTCGGTGTCGGTCCTGTCCATGCCGGTGTCATCGAGCCTGGTCATTTCCGTTTCATCTGCAACGGTGAGGACGTGCTCCACCTCGAGATCCAGCTTGGCTGGCAGCATAGAGGAACAGAGCATCTCATGCTCGAGAAGAAGCGCCTGATCGAGCGCGTCCTTCTCGCAGAAGGAGTAGCAGGAGACACCGCCATTAGCCATTCTACCGCCTTTGCCACCGTATGGGAAAGCCTCTGCGGATACAAGCCGACCGAGGATGTTCTCTGGGCAAGGACCTTGGCTGCGGAACTCGAGCGCATGGCCAACCATACCGGCGACCTCGGTGCGATCTGCGGCGACGTGGCATACCAGCTCGGAGCAGCGGTCTACGGACGCCTCCGTACCCCAATCGTGAACTTCTCCCAGCGCTGGTGCGGCAACCGCCTCGGCAAGGGAAACGTCCGCCCAGCATACGCACCTTATGCATTCACAGAGGAACTCAAGAAGCAGCTTCTGAGCGACCTCGCAGCATACGAGCGCGACTTCCTCGAGATGTGCGACAAGATCCAGCACTTCCCTTCCGTGCTCTCCCGACTCGACCGTACCGGCGTCGTGACCACAGAGCAGGCCGAGTCCATCGGTGCTGTCGGAATGGCTGCAAAGTGCGCAGGTGTATGCCGTGACACACGTGCTTCGCATCCTTATGGCCTCTATGGCTCACTCCAGGTCAAGCCTGTTGTCAAGGAGACCGGAGACGTACTCGCACGCACGGAACTCCGTATCGACGAGGTCAAGCAGTCTCTGACCATCGTACGCGCCCTTCTCGAGGACATGCCTTCTTTCGACGGCAAGATGCGTTCAGCAGGAAGCCCTAAGGGCGAGTCTTTCGCAATCTCGCTCACCGAGGGTTGGCGCGGAGAGATTTGCCACTGTGCGATCACCGATGCTGACGGCGAACTCGTCGCATACAAGATCAAGGATCCTTCATTCCACAACTGGATGGCGCTTGCGCTCGCTGTGCGTGGAAACGAGATTTCCGACTTCCCTATCTGTAACAAAAGTTTCAACCTGTCCTATTGCGGACACGACCTTTAATCGATTTTAAGACATGTTCAATAGTCTCAAGATATTCTTCCATCAGGGCAAGCAGTTCATCCCTGACGTACGTACCGCAAAGGCACCAGGTGTATTTCGCGGACGCCCTGTGATATCAACGGAAAAGGTTGATGAGAAAGCATTGGCAGATGTGTGTCCAAGCGGAGCAATCGGAACCGCACCGGTCAGCATCGACCTCGGTAAGTGCCTCTTCTGCGGCGAGTGCGAAAGGTGCTTCCCCAACAAGGTCCATTTCACTGACGACACCCACCTTGCTACCAACGTGCGCGAAAGGCTCATAATCCGCGAAGGCGAGGACAAGCCTATCGAAGTGGACAAGGACGCTATACGTCCGGAGATTCGCAAGATCTTCCGTGGTTCGCTCAAGCTCAGGCAGGTCTCTGCAGGCGGTGACGGCAGCTGCGAGGCTGAGCTCAATGCGACCGGCAATGTGCAGTTCGATCTCGGCCGTTACGGTATCGAGTTCGCCGCTTCCCCTAGGCATGCTGACGGCGTGCTCATAACAGGCCCTATTTCGGCCAATATGGCCAAGGCACTGGAGTTGACCTACGAGGCTTGTCCAGAGCCCCGTATCGTCGTCCTGGACGGCACTGACGCCATCAGCGGCGGCATGTATGCAGGCTCCCCTGACCTTGACAGGTCCTTCCTCGACAGCCATGAGGTCGATCTCTTCATCCCAGGCAATCCTGCCCATCCTCTCACCGTAATCAACGGCATCCTTGACCTCACCCGTAAATAGCAGGTACGAGGATTGCGCGAAATAGAAACGGCGACCAGGTAAACCTGATCGCCGTTTCTATTTCCCACGCAGGCACTGGCACGAACTAAAGAAACCAGCAGAAAACTTGAGTACGCGGCGCTACTGATTAAGGATCCAGCCGTTGTCGCCGTGATAGATCATCTGGTGGGTCATACCGCCGTCGATGCAGATATTCTCGCCGGTGATGAAGCCTGCCTTGTCAGAGCAAAGGAACAGCACCATGTTCGCGATATCCATGGGATTGCCCACACGCCCGGCGGGCTGCTGCGTTGCGTCTGGACCTTCATACACGGTATAGGCCGTATCGATCCATCCAGGAGAGATTGAGTTCACTCGCGCCTTGCCGGCAAGACTGACTGCAAGCGCGTGAGTAAGTGCTGCGATTCCGCCCTTCGCTGCCGTATAACTCTCGGTCTGAGGCATGCTCATGCGGTCGCGAGACGAGGTCATGTTTATGATAGAAGCATCCGGAGCCAAACTGTCCATGAAAAGCTTCACAAGATAGAAAGGAGCAGTCACACCGACGCTCATCGCATACTGGAACTCCTCGTAGGAGCACTCGTCGATTCCCTTCATCATAGGAATCGCATTGTTCACGATCACATCAATCTTGTCCACTTTCGCAAGAACAAAGCATCGGAACTCCTCGAGCACTTCCCTACTTGAGATGTCACCCTGATAGTAGATAACGCCGTCAGTCGCCACCTCCGGCAGGTCCTTATCGATCACGAAAACTGTTGCTCCCTGCTTCGTAAACTCTTCCGCAAGGCATCGTCCGATTCCCCTCGCACCTCCTGTGATTATTATATTCTTTGCCATAATTCAATGTTAAAATGCATAAACAAGCCCGTACTTGTCGTGAAGGGCCCGCAAGGAGCCATCGGCCTTCATCCTATCGATGAGCTCATTCACCGCCACCATCAGATCATCCTGTCCCTTTCTCATCAGAACCCCGATGAAAGAATGGGTAAACGGAGCAGCCAACATAGGTGCAGCAAGCAGCGAATCCCCTTTTATGTAATACGGAGCCTCCGTCACCTCGGTAATCATCACGTCCGCCTTTCCCTCGGCAATGAGGCCAGGAATCTCTTCGTTCCTAGGATGGACAGTGACCGAAGCATGAGTCAACCTGTCATGAGCAAACTGCTCATTCGTTCCACCTGGATTCACCATCACCCTCACATCAGGCCTATCTATATCCTCCAATGTCTGAAACCTGCCCTCGTCAGCCTTGCGACAAAGAATAGTCTTGCCATTGGCGAGATACCCCTCGCTCATGAGCATCACATCCTGACGCGCCTCAGTAATGGTAATCCCACCGATAGCCAAGTCAAAGAGCTGAGGCTCGGCAAGCACGTCCTCCGTGAGGTCTGGCCATGAGGTCCTGACAAAGCTGATTTCGACATCGAGAGCATGCGCGATAGCCTGCGCCAACTCAATACCGAATCCCCAATAGCTGCCATCGGGCTCCAAGAAAGTCAGAGGTCTATAGTCCCCCGTCGTACCCACCAGCAGAGTGCCCCTTTCCTTGATACGGGCAATGGTAGGAGTATCCTGATGCGCCTCGTCAGTTATGATGACAGCGACACGATACGCCCTATACAACCACACCCCGGCAACCCCCAGCAAGACGATTGCGACGATTGAGCACGATATGGCGAGCAGCCTTTTCCTGATGGAACCCATTTTCCGAAAAGAATATTAGATAGCCACCTGAGCCTTGAGACGGATGTCGTCGGAAGCGGAACCGAGCTGGAGCTCAATATTGCATGAGTCGAGATCCCACCCGCCGATGGCCTCATTCCAGTAACGGAGATCCTTCACCGGAATCTCGAGAGTCACGGTCTTGGTCTCGCCCGCTGCGAGGGTCACCCTCTCGAAAGCCTTGAGCTCCTTGTATGGGAACTCGACATTCGAATCGATCCTGTGCACATAGAGCTGTGCAACCTCATCTGCCTCCATCGAGCCCTCGTTGGTGAGGTCGAAGCTGACCTTGATGATATCATTCTTGCCATACTTGGACTTGTTGGCCTTGATGTTCGCATACTTGAAGGTCACGTAAGAAAGACCATGACCAAACGCGTAGAGACTCTTGACGTTCTTCGAATCGAACCACCTGTAACCGACATACATGCCCTCAGAATAGTATGCGTTCGGGTCCATGCGCTGCCTGTATCCAGCCTGACCCTGTACGTCCTGACGATACTGATTTCCGAAAAGGTCGCCGGCAACCTCCTCCTTCTGCGGGAAGTTGTCGAGCGCATAAGCAGGCGAATCCTGGAGCTTCACAGGGAATGTGAATGGAAGCTTGCCCGAAGGTGCGATGTTACCGAAGAGCACATCTCCGAGAGCATTACCACCCTCGAGACCGTTCCACCAGCCCTGCACGACTGCAGGAGAATATTCAACCACCTGCTGGAGGTCGCACGGACCACCGGAAATCACGACGGTGACGATATTCGAATTGACCTGCGCAAGTTCGGCGAGAATCTCATTCTGACCCAATGGAAGGTCGATATCCTTCCTGTCCGAACCCTCGGTCTCGATAGACTTGTTGGTACCGCAAAGGTAGATCACCAGGTCTGCGTCTCTTGCAACAACGAGCGCCTCTGCGAGCATCTCCGCGGTCGGAGCCTCGTTGATGTCGACAGCGACGGTTGGATCAGGTGCGTCGCCCGGTCTTCTGCGTCCGAACATGCCCTTGAAATCCTTGTATGCGGCCGCATATACGACCTCGGTGCCCTTCGGAGCCTTATTCTGTATACCCTGGAGAGGAGTCACCTCGTACGGAGCCTTCACGCCCGCGCCCATACCGCCGGACTGAGTCAGCGCAACGGCATTGCGACCGATGACCGCGATCTTCTTGACGTCCTTGCGGATTGGAAGAATACCGTCGTTCTTGAGGAGCACGATGGACTTCTGCGCAACTTCATACGCAATCCTGCGGCTCTCCGGCTGCGAAGCGATGGTACCAGGAAGGTCATGCTCGCCCTCCGGAATGCCCTTGATCGCATAGCGCACGCGAAGAATCTCCTTCGCCTTCTGGTCGATTACCTCCATCGGCACCTTACCCGCATTCACCGAGTCGATCAGCGCCGGTCCGAGATACCTGTCGCCCGTCATCTGCACATTGAGTCCATGCATAGCCGCGCCCATGGTAGAGTGCGTACCGCCCCAGTCAGACACGGTAAAGCCCTTGAATCCCCACTCGCCGCGGAGAATCTCGTTGTTCAGGTGCTCGTTCTCCGAGCAATAGTCACCATTGACCTTGTTGTACGCCGGCATCACCACCATCGCGCCACCGTCGACGATTGCTGCCTCGAAAGGCTTGAGGTAGATCTCGCGCATGGTCCTCTCATCCACGATGACGTTCACGCTGCCGCGGTTGGTCTCCTGGTTGTTGAGAGCGAAATGCTTGATACATGCCGCCGTTCCCATCTCCTGCACACCGAGCACATATCCGGTCGCGAGCTGCGCCGAAAGGAAAGGGTCCTCGGAAAGATACTCATACGAACGGCCTCCGACCGGAAGCCTCTGGATATTGATGGCAGGGCCGAGAATCACGTCCTTACCTCTCACGCGAGCCTCGGTACCCATTCCTGTTCCATACTTATATGCCAGTTCCTTCGACCATGTGGCAGCGAGAGCCGAGCCTGTTGGGAAATAGGTAGCCGAATCGGTCACCCAACCCGCAGGAGCAAAGCCGTTCGGAACGCCTTCCTCACGGATGCCGAAAGGTCCGTCTGCATACTGGATTGCGAGGATGCCCTGGCTTGGAACGCCCTCTGAGGACATATTGGTCTTGCTGTGAAACATCATCACCTTCTCTTCGAGGGACATCTTCGCGATGACCTCGTCGATGGCCTTGTCATTGGCGAGAAGCCTGTCCTGGAGAGTAGGCTGGGCGCAAGATACGAGCGCAACCAGCGCAGCCATAGGAGTAAATCTGGTCAGTTTCATGTGTTATCTCGTTATTTGGTAGTCGTAATCATACAAATTTACAACATTATATGGAAAGATAGCAACGGGGGTAGAAAAAGAGGCCGATCCATAAGATCGGCCTCTGGTATTAATCGAAAAAATGCAGAAGCATTTTCCATTAATATGTCCACTTCATACGGCTCTGCCAGCTGGTGTTAGCACTCTGGAGATAGTTGACAGTAGTAGCGAATGAACCAGTGAAATGATATCCCTCTGAGCCGTCAGCCTTGACGGTAGTGAGATCCATTGCAATCTGGGTTCCGTTGCCAGAGATAGTGACTGTACCCTCCTTGATATAGGTGATGGTACCGGTGTAGTTGTTGGTCACTGACCTGTAAGACTTGTTGTCGATGAATGCGAAGCAATCAACAGGCTTGCCATCCTCGTCAACAGGCTTCTCAACCATAGAGTATACACCGTCAGGAACTGGAGTGTTGCAGAAACGGTTTGCATAGTTCTTCTCGAATACCCACTCAGAAGCAGTCTGGAGAGGGATATATACCATGTACTCGTTGCTGACACCTGACCAGTAAAGGATGAATGTAGTACCACCCTCTGCATAGTAGTTCTCTGCAGCATAGCCGAGATAGTTAGCTGAAACGGCAGGAGCTACGAACACGTCGTCACCATCCTCTACTGCGCCAGTGTGGTTGTCGCTAATCTTGACGAGGATATCCTTGCACTCATACTTGTAAGACTGCTCTTCGCCATATTCGATATCCCAGTCCTCGTTATACCAGTAGCTGTTAACCTTGAAATCAAAGCTGATATCGTAGCGATCAGGCTCTGAACCCTCTGCGATGGTAACGGTACCACCGAGGACATCACCATAGTCCATCTCATAGTCACCCTTATAGTTCATGTAGATAGAGTTGCCGGTGAAAGAGTTGTAAGGATAGAGATTCTTACCGTTCTTTGAGTAGTGCTCAACGGTCTCAGGACCCTCTACGAACTCGAAAGTACC
Source organism: Candidatus Cryptobacteroides sp. (assembly GCF_056207615.1). Lineage (NCBI taxonomy): Bacteria > Pseudomonadati > Bacteroidota > Bacteroidia > Bacteroidales > Candidatus Cryptobacteroides > Candidatus Cryptobacteroides sp. Next base: position 15,049 of record NZ_JBAEER010000009.1, read on the forward strand.
GAGAGGAAGCTTAGCGTTGGTGCAGCTCTTGTCACCGAAAAGCTTGATTGAGAGAGAATAGATATCATAGCCACCCTCAGCGACAGGTGCACTTGGGTAAAGAGTAATGCTGTACTGCTGTGCGCCGTTAGCGAAATGTGTCCAATAGTCACCATCGAAGTTAGCTGCAATCTTGACACGGTAGTTGTCGACGATCACCTCTGGCATTTCGCCGCTGTAGGTATAAGTACGAACGTTCTCGTGCTCGTCCATGAGAGCTGCAGAAACGGTAAGAACGCCGTCCTCTTCCTCGATTGCGATGAGACCGTCAGCTACAGGGATCTCCACATCACCCTCGCAGATGGTAGTGTAGTAGTCATCATTACCTGAATCGTTGAGAGAGAAGGTATTTGCGCTGTGATCGGCAGCTGCGTCAACATCATACTCACCGGCAAGTTCTCCCTTCTTCTCCACATTGACTGCGAGAACGACTTTACCCTTTGAAGTAGAGAATACGAGTGCATACTCCTCGAAAGAGTTAGGCTCATAGTCCTCGTAGTTGTAAGGTGCGATAGAATGGCCGAGATAGCGGACCTCATCGAGAACCATTGCATTGTCAGAAGGAGCCTGAGTGATAGCGTAGGTTGAAGAACCAGCCTCAGAGTTCACTACGAGATTTGCAGTACGTGGCTCGATGCTAGGGTTAGCAGCAACGCTGACGGTCACGGTCTTCTCTGCAGGAGCAGCCTTGGTAGCAACTACGGTGAGCCACTCAGCGTCAGACTCAGCTGTGAAAGTAGCATTGGTGTTGATAAGGAGACTGAGAGTCTGAGCCTCAGAGCTGATATTCATCTCTGAAGTAGCCTCGAAGACCTTGAGATAGCTCTGGTTCACGGTCCAGGTAGAAGTCTTGCTACCTGCAGTGAGGGTGAGTTTAGCTGAGCGGCTATCGAAAGTAGTGTTCTCGGCGATAGATACAGTCACTGTAGCATTACCTGCATTGCCTGAGTCAGGGGAAACGGTTACCCACTCTGCGCTGGAGCTCATCTTCCATGCAGTGTTGGTAGTGAAGGAAATTGTCTGCTGCTCAGCGAGTGAGCCGGCACTGATCGTAGCTGTAGAGAGCTGGAGCGAATCCTCGACAGCAGCAGGCTCTGGCTTACAGCTTACGAAAGCAACCGCAAGGGCTGCAAGAACGTAGAATCTTACGTTTTTCATAACTTTTGGGATTAGTTAATATAAAAAGTTGTTGAATATAAATTTCTATCTCATGGTCGTACAGATTGCCGTGATCTCGTTGAAGCCTCCATACACGCCATTGTCCACGAACGCGCTGAGCAAGCCAGTGGTTACGTTGTATGGTCGCAGGTAGAACCTGCCCTCGCCTGTCGACTCATCGTAGGTCACGATGACAAGCTGGAGCCTGTGGTACTTCAATGGGAACTGGTATGAGTTCGACTCCGAACTTGATGTCGGATACTGATGTGTTCCGAACCACGCCTGGCTGTACTGACGGAGCATAGTGACCTTCTCCCCCTTCGTACTTGGAGCCCAGGAGAGAGTCTTCACGGTCACAGTGCCAGAAGTCACCACGATAGAGTAGAGCTTGCTGCCGACAGAATAGAACACGACGTCTGCATTGTCGCAGAATTCGAAGCACTCCGCCTTGTCGATGTCCGGAGCATCCAGCGGCTGAAGAACTGGAGAAGCGCTGTCCACATCAACGATCAGGATCCAGTATTTACCGGCAGAATCCTTGAGGATGAAGCCTCCCTTCATCGCCTTGAGGTGGCCGGCCGCCACGCAGGTCTTGTCTGCAAGGAGCGCAGGGTCAGGCATCTTGTCGACGTCCATTGGGGTGAAGCTGCTGGTCGTGAGGCACCATCCCATGCAGAAGAATACGGTATGGAGCTCGTCATCATACACATATACCTTGCCCTGAAGTTCAGGGACAGACACGATATTTCCAGGCTTGAATGCATTTTCGAACGACCCCGGATATGTTAGCCTTGAGTACGAGATGTCGAGAAGATCCATACAGCCGTATGGAACTCCGCCATTGACGGAGATAGTTGAATATCCGCCGACGTTGTAAAGGTATGATGTTCCGAACTCGGTGACGTTCTTGGTATTGAAGAGCTCGGCATCGCTCCTGCTCACCCTATAGTTCAAAGGATCGAGTGCATAGATATGATCCTCGGTACCGACCATGATTGCGCTCTCGTTGAAATTGGACACCACAGATGCATTCAGGTTGGTGTAGCTGCGCGCGAGCAACGAAGTGACCTTTCCGTCGATACTCTTGTCATTTCCGAGAGAGAAAAGATTCCATGTGTAGCGCGGCACCTCCGAAGTGTAGCCGTAGGTTATGCTGGACTGGGCGACAAGCGCCAGTTCTGAGCTCTTTCCACCGTCCGCGGTATGAGCCACGAGTATGCCCTCTCCCAGCGAACTGGTGACATATACGGTCCATGACTTGATCTTCGAGTAACCGGACTGCTTGTTCGTTACGGTCAGCGAAAGGACATAAGGAATCGCAGAAGGGTTGTTCAGCACCCTGAACTCGAGTTCGTTGCTGTCTCCCATGAAAGCCCTGTTCCTATATGAACCCGGCTGCACATCCATCTCCCACATGTATTCCAGATCGTTGGCAGAAACGCCTTCCTGGGACACATCAACGGTAATCTTGAGAGTCTCGCCATAGGCATAGGTAAGAGTATCGCCCTGTACGGAAGGCACGAGCACGATATCCGGATAATCGAAAGTCGCAAAGGTGCTCTTATCGGCATAGCACGACGCCACGAGCACTGCAACCACGGTCAGACATAATATAGATAGTTTCCTTATCATCGTTCTGTTAGTGAATCAAGGTTGACTGAATTGTAGGGATTACCTGCGGCTTGATGCCGGTTCCGGTTTCCTGGGTATAGCTTGTGTAGATCTCGTAATCCGCACTGTGCATATATGGAGAATCAGGATTCTCCCTGTCATGCTTCCTCACGAAATCGAAGAACTCGGACTGTGCACCGTACCACCATGTGTTCACATGGTAGACAGTATTCTCGTCCTTCATCGCACCGCTGGAATAGCCAGCCCTTTCGATCTCTTCTCCGAAATATTCGTAGAGAAGCTCATGCAGGGCCTTGCTATAGCCTGTGCAGAAGAAATTGTACCACGCCTGTCTTGTGTACTGGTTATCCGGACGTACGAAATCTTTCGACCAAGTCACCTTGGCGCACTCTCTGTCCTTCACGCTGTGAGGGAAGTTCTCGTCCGGAAGTATCTCCATCGCAACGGTATGCGAAGGAGTCTCACTTGTAAGCCCCTGGACCTTGAGGACTATCTCACCCTCCATGGCACCGGCAGGGACCTTTGAGGAAATGATCTCGAAATCTCTTCCGAGCACGGCGTCGTTGTATGAGGAATCAGGTATCGCAACCTGGAACACCCTTTCATAATCGCATACCGGTCCGAAGACCTCGAGCGGAATTCTTATCTCCGGCTGAGGATCATTATTGCCCTTCAGGGAGAACTCGATAGAAGCCCTCTTGAAGAAGACGGCGGAATCCTTTACGTCATATACGGGAATCTCCTCCTGCTTGCAGGCAATGATTGACATAGCCGCGACGAGATATGATATAATATATCTTGCTTTCATCTGATACATGTTTTAGAGTTCCTGTTTTCTACCATAGTTGATCTCATCATCCGGATAAGGCAGGGTGAGTTCGCCCATAGTTTCAGGATTCGGCAATATATAAAATCGGTCGAGGACAAATGCCGAATAGATGTCTCTGATGTGCTCGAGCCTGTCGTGCTTGGTCCAGTAGAGGAACTGTCCCTCATTGAGGAACTCCCTTGCGTACTCGAGATTCAGTTCCATGAGCACGTCATAGCCCGAAGGTATATCTTCTGTTATGCCCCTGTGGGAGCGGACCTCATTGATAAGTTCCATTGCCTTTGCCTTGCTGCCGTTCCTCGCCTCGTTCTCAGCCATTATGTAGTACATCTCGGAAAGTCTGATCATTGGCATCAGATTTCTATACTTCGAATTGGATAGACTGAAGAGTTTACGGCAGACATAGCTGCCGTTCTGGTACTCGAGATAGAAAGCTGTACCTCTTACATCCTCCAGGCCGCTGGTCTCGAGAATCGGGAAAAGCTTGTACTCTACAATCTCCTTGGAGAAGTACATGGCTTCCGTTGCAGCACCGGTTGCGGAAGGAATGAGGAACCTAGAGACAATTGAATAGAGCTCATTGATCTCGAGAGTGAACAGATGCTCGCATGAGAAAGTGAGGTCCGCATTAGCGAGATTATGTCCGAAGCCCTGTGAAATCATATGGCTCGGATCGATCCACGAAACTGCTTTCGACTTCATAGCGCCATCGGCAGCAAGCTTCGCATAATACGCTGCGGTCTCGATGTCATCGTCCCACTGATAGATTCTCGCGAGCAAGCCATAGACTGCATAGAGATTGATATGAGACTTCCTGTTGTTCCAGTAGCCGGTCGCGTTCAGCGTAGTGCTGAAGTTCTCGGAAACCACACCAGTCACAGGGTCGTCAGCAAGCAGCTCCGCTGCCTCGAGAGCATCCTTAAGGAGAAGTTCCATAGTCTTCTCGCTGCTCTGCTGAGGGGTTACTATAGGGCTATAGGTAGTCACATAAGGAACCGCAAGCTTGGCTCCGTTGCTGCCGGTCATGCCGGGAGAACCGAAGAAACGTATAAGGTCAAGATGGTTGAAAGCCCTGAGAGCGAGAAGCTCACCCTTCACCCAGTTGTACTCAGACTTATTCATGAACAGAGACTCCTTGCCGTCTATGTTCTCGAGCGCCATGTTGATGTTCGCGATGGTGTTATAGTAAGCGAGCCAGATCTGTGAAGAGAGCTTCTTCACGTTGCTTGTATTGAACTCATGGTTCTGGACCTGAGACAGAGTAAGCGACGTGAAAGAATTATATGGATAGCAGAGGATGTCAATATGCTTCCATGTAGTATTGGAAGCATAGTTGTTCTCCTTACCCATATTGATATAGACACCGGACAGAGCGTCGAAGAAACCCTCACGGGAACTGAAGATCTCCTCGGCTTTGAACTGGGTCGATGAAGTCGCCTCAAGCCACTTGTCGCATGAGCAGGCGGCAAGAGCGATTGTCATGAATAAAAATATCTTCTTCATATTCAGTCCTCCCCTTTAGAATGTTGCAGTCACAGCAAAGGACAGAGTCCTCGCATATGGGTAGCTGGTTCCTCTCTCGATATGGATGGACGACCATGTGAAGAGGTCGTTGCCGTAGACACTGAGACGCAGGCGGGAGAGTTTTGCCTTGCGTATCATCGCATATGGGAATTCGTAGTAGAGCGATACCGACGAAAGGTTGAGCACGTCGTTCTTCTGCACGAATCGTGAGGTCGGCTTGGTGCTTCCGTCACCGCCCGCACCGTTCTTGTACTGTGCGATCTGGCCTGGCTCGAACCAGCGGTCGGAGAAGATCCTTCGGTCGACATTCTTCTCGAGGTTGGTATTCTCGACCATGGAGACAAGTGTCGAATTATACTTCTTTCCACCACCGTAGAAAGTGAATATCACGCTCGCGCCAATGCCCTTGATCTCCGAGTTGAAACCGAAGTTGCCGTTGAAAAGAGGGTCAGATGAACCATAGTTCACGAGGTTGGTTGCTTTCCATGTGTTGACAAGAGAGCCATCCTTGCTGACGAACACCTCCTTTCCGCTGATAGGATCGATACCGAGCGAAGGCACAACCCAGATCGAATGCAGAGGCATGTCATCGTAGTACTGGATCACAGGCATGTCGGATTTATTCTCCTCCGCCTGGGTGATCTGCTGATCGTTGAACGCCTTCATCGCATCGGAGAGTCTGAGTATCCTGTTGTCGTTGAGGGCGATCTTTGCGAGGAAGGTCAGGTATGAGTTCTTCTTCTGGAAGGCGGTGTAGTTGACCGAGAGTTCGACACCTTTATTGCGGATGAGACCGAGGTTGTCGCTCACCGATCCGAAGCCGGTAGAAGAAAGGAGCGTACGGTTGAACACGAGGTTCTTCGTGTCAGCAAGATAGAAGTCGGCAACGACATAGACATGGTCGGTACGGAAGTCGAGTCCGAGGTTGTAGTCCATCTTCTGCTCCCATCCAAGGTTAGGATTAGCCATTCCTGAGAGGTGCACACCAGTCTGGGAATTATAGAATCTGTCGCTGTAATAGATATACGAAGCGATCGAATTATTGGACATGAAATTCTGGTTACCCGAGCTTCCGAGCGAGAAGCGGAGCTTGAACTGCTTCATCCAATCCACATACTCGAGCCACCTCTCCTTGTGGAGGTTCCATGCAAGTCCGGCGCTCCAGAAGGTACCCCACTTGTTGTTCGTTCCGAACACCGATGATGCACTACCCTTCACTGTCGCATCGAGCATGTACCTGTCCGCGTAGGAATAACCGACTGTAAGGAGGAGTCCGAGGTTGCGGTTGAGTCCGTTGCTTCCGGTCGGAGTCTTGTCGAGAGTGTAGTCCCTCGCAAATATTATGTCCGACATCTTGTCGTTAGGGAAACCGCTCGCATAGTGAGTCACCTCGCCGTACTTGACCTGCGAGATGGTGTACTGAGCGGTAGCGAACACGTCATGGACCTCTGCGAATGAGTGGTTGAACTGGGCGCTCAAGTCGCCTGAGAAAGATGTGTAGGTACCGTTTGACTGCTCATAAGAGCCCTTGCGGAGAATCTCATCCTCTGTTTCATTCTCGTCGCTAGCCGAATAGAACTTCGAGTGCTTCGAAGGGTAGAACTCATCACTGCGGGTTGTCTTGGTGTCGATACCGGCCCTTGCAACGATCTTCAGCGGCTGGATAGGCATGTACTCGACATAGAAGTTGTCGGTGAAGTCGAGGTACGAGTTTGTGTTCACCACATTGAGAGATGCGTCGTAGAGCGGATTCGCAGTGACGTAGGTCTTGTTGGCCTTGATTTGGAATACGCGTACAAGATTGCCGTCCTCATCGTATGGGTTGTAGTACGGGTTCATCTCGGCGTAAGTCGAGAACTTGCCGTACGGAGACTCGCTGCTTCGCATGTGCGCAATGCTCATGATGTTGCGGAAAGTCCATCCCTTGTGCCTGTACGCAAGGTTCATGTCACCGCTGATGACCTTTCGCGAAGAGCCCTTCATCGCACCTTCGACATCGTTGTACGCGAAAGTGGTGAATGACTTGAGCTCCTTGTTGCCGAGCTCGACTGAGAGAGAGTGCTTGTTGCCGACACCGATGCGGAGCGGCTTCGAAAGCCAATATGTGCTCTCCCCTTCGAGGGCACGGCGGAGACGCTCATTGTAGATCTCGAGAGACTGCAGGTTCTCCTGGGTGCTTGCGCTCTTGGAGATATAGTAACCCTCTCGCCTCTCGACCTCGAGTTTCTCAAGCGCGTTACAGAGGTTGTAGCTGGAGAGGTCAGGCATCTCGAGAGAGACGTTTCCGGTATATGTGATCGCAGTCCTACCCGAATCGAGGGATTTGGTCTCGATGACGATGACGCCGTTACCACCCTTGGAACCATAGATGGCCTTCGCAGAAGCATCCTTGAGGATGGTGATGCTCTCGACACGGTTCATGTCCATATCCTGAATCTTCTCGGCAGTCGTCTCGAAACCGTCGAGGATGAACAGAGGCATGTTCGCATCGCTCACGAAATTGCTCTTGAGCGAGGTAGTCTCCATTCCGAGGGACGATGCACCACGAATCTGCATCGATGACATCGCATTAGGGTTGGAACCGCTCTCGAGGTTCTCGAGTATCATCAGGGACGGATCAAGATTCTTCAGGGACTCGAGCACGTTCTTCGTACCGACCTTCTTGAGCTCATCTGCACTGAGCGACTGCACAGCACCGGTGAAGCTGTCGGCCTTACGGGTGTAGATACCGGTAACGACGGTCTCCTGGATCATCTCCGCATCAGTCTCGAGGCGTACGACGGCACACTCCGCCAGAGCCACGTATCTGGTCTTGAATCCCAGCGACTCGAAAACGATTTCCTTGGTCTTCGAATTCACCTTGATGGTGTACTTTCCATCAGCGTCAGTGACTGTGCCCGAAGTGAGCTTTCCGGGCTCATACACTGCCACTCCTGGCACAGGAAGGTCGTCGTCATCGATCACGATGCCGCTTACACTTGACTGGGCTGAAGCAGGTAGCGAATTAAAGATTGTAATTAAAGCCACAAACAAACCGACAAATAGTCGATTCCTTACGGCCAATCGATAAATATTCATAAGTACTTATTTAGTCTACAATGTCCTTTGACACTGCAATTTAGCAATTTCTAATTATTTTTAATAATTAAAATGCAATGATTTAAGAGATATTATCTCTTACGACGTCTGTAGATGATGACGATGCCGACGAGGGCAATGAGAGCTGGAATGAGATAATTGTAGACAGCCCTTACCAGTGGCATCTGCATCGGAGTCATCTTGATATCCGAATCGATATAAGGCTTATGGGCTGGCGAGATCGGGAACTCTCCGTAGCATAGCCAGCGGAACGAACCAGGAACCATATCGAAGTTGTAGGCCCTGCTGGTTTGCTCTCTGCTCACGAGCTGAAGGACAGAGTTGCTGAAGCAGTCCGCATCACCGACGATAATGATCCTCTGATCCTTTTCCTTCTCACCGCGCTTGTGGCTGAGAGCCACGGCCAAGGTCTGAGGACCAGCAGTCGACAGGCTGTCGCTAACGAGCAGAGGAATGGCCTTGAAGACGCTTGTATCGGCGATTTCCATGGACATCGCGCCCGGCATGATGACGGAGGTAACGGCAGGATTGCGCCTCATCGAAGCATAGAATCCCTTGTATTTGTCCGCCGCAGTCTGGGTTGCACGAGCGAGCACATTCTCGTCGAGGCTCATGTCGGCAGAGCACTTAACTCCGAATCGTGAAAGGAGCTCGGAAATGACCTCCTGCCTTCCCGCATCGGTGAGTATCATAAGGTTTCCTCCCCTCTCCACGAACGCATCCACAGCAGCAAGATCAGCCTCGGACAGAGCGCTGACGGGATCGGGTATGAACAATATGTTTATGTTCTCTGGAATGCCCTCGGCGAGCACCACTTCCTCAAGGTCGAAGCCCTGGTTCACCATCGAATTCCTGAACTGACCGCTGGTCGCGAAGAGGGAGTAATCCCTGTCACTACGTCTCTTCACCGAACGCTCGCCATGACCGGTGACGGTCGCGACCTTGACCGGATCCTTGACCATCTTCTTCATCGCCGAAGATATCTCCTTCTCACTCGGATGATGGGTCATGTCGTTGAACAGTCTCAGGCGCGCCTCCTCGCCACTCTTGCGGCGCACGACGCGTACGAACTGGTATCCTTCCTCCGCGAGATCGATCTCCTCCTTGAGCGACTCAGCACTCACGAGATTGGCGTGCTTATAGCCCTTGATGGCCGCCAGCTCGACTGCAATTTCTTTCTCGCTCTTACCCGGATATTTATTCAGCAATGCAGTGTCCTTGATCGGAGAATAGTAGTAGACATACTTCATCCTAATCTCCGGCTTGAACCTAAGGTATTCCTTGAAGTGTTCCCTATCTTTCAATTGCTGACTAGGGACATAGTTCGAAAACTCTTCGTCCTGTACATCGACGTATGTCGTGATGGTCATTCCGCCCGGAAGCTGCTTCATCACAACCTGACTATCCTCCGACAGAGTGCGGGAATCCGCATAGGTCGCGTCCCAGAAAGTCATGAGAGCAGGACGTGAACTGATGAATCCGACGACCACCAGAGCAGCCGCTGCAGCACCGTATCGCAGGCACTTCTGAGCAGTCGTGCGCCTTGTCTTTCGGTTCTCGAGAAGTATCACTGAAAGCGCGAGGAAGAAGCAGGTCACAGCGATGAAATATACGATGTCATCAGTGCAGACCAGACCTCCGACCATGTTGCTGGCGCGTCCCTTGAGCGACAGCCAATAGGTGATTTCCCTGAACAGAGGCGACTCCTGACCGACCGTGCCGATGTAGTTGAACACGGCAAGGGCGCTGAGAGTCGCGACGGCTGCTACGACCTGATATGAGGTCAGCGCGGACATGAAGAGTCCTATGCTACAATAGGTCATGATCAGCAGGAACATGGATGCTAATCCTGCAAGTATGAGGGTCACATCCGGATTCGGAACGACGATGCACACAGCCACTGCAGGGAGCGCAAGCACTCCTACCAGCACCGCGGTACATGCGAGGGTCGCGAGGAACTTACCGGCGATGATCTCGACGCTGCTCACCGGCGAAGAGTACAGCAGCTTGTCCGAACCCGAAGCATATTCTCTGCTCATCAGGTTCATCGTCAGCAGCGGTATGTAGAGGTAGATGCTGTCCTGGATGACCTCGTAGATTCCACGGCCACCGAGCACCACTCCCGCGGTCGCACTGAAGGTGATGGTGTTGCCCAGTGCCTTGATCTTCACGATCTCGTTCAGAATGTCGATGAAGGCACTGCCGATCTGCGCTGCGAGCACCACGATGAGTATCCAAGCCACCGGTGAGTAGAAAAGGGTGGCAAGCTCCGTCCGCGCAATTCTTCTGATAATCCTGAAATCCATCTCCTATGCCCTCCTTCTTCTCATCAGTACCCACACTGCCATCGCGAGGATCAATACAGGAAGCACTACGACGTACGCAATCCTGACTGCGACGATGTCATTGGTCGTTATCCTCATCGATGTATCCTTCGGATGGATACGGTCTATACGTACAGGGAACCTTCCGCCGGAAATCCACTGGAAGCCCTTAATAATAAGCTGGTAATTCGCCGCCTCGAAGCCTTCGCGCTCGATGGTCATCTCGGAATTGGAAAGGCAATCGGCATCGCCCAGGACGATGATCCTCTGGTCTCCGCGAGTGAGCGCATAAGCAGTCACATAGCTGCCGAGCACTTCCCCATCATTCTCGTCGCACTCGACGATATCGTCCTTGAATCCGCTGTAGTCGCTCTCCAGCCACGAATCGCTCGGGCTGACGAGCAATGGCCTCGCCTCGAAATCGCTCTCGCCTTCCAGACGTTCGAGAGCCACGCAACCAGGCATGGTCACGCGACCATCGCCGGCCGTGAGTCCACTGAAGCAGTCGTCTATTCCGTCAATTCCCTTGGCAGCCTGAGCCAGTACAAGGCTGGACGAGAAATCCCCCGCCGTCCTTGCGATCTGTCTGTCGGTAGCCCTCAGTCCCAGCTCCCTGAGGATAGGCTCAGTCGCCTCCTGATGGCCGTAGTCAGTCAGGATCATCATGTTTCCTCCGCGGCTTAGATAATCTCGGAAATTCCCTATCTGCTGCCCTGAAAGGCTCGTCACAGGATCCGCCATGACAAGCATTTCGATGCTCTCCGATATAGGCTGGCCGAAGCTTGTATAGACGACGTCGAAACCCTGGTTTATGAGCGCATATCGCTGATATGCCGAGACCGTGAAGTCACTGTAATCCTGGAGCGAGGTGCCGCTCACTGAGCGTTCCCCGTTGCCTGTCACAAGACCCACAATCGGAGGTTCACCGGTAAGTTTGGCGAGCACCGCTGTTATCTCAGCCTCCGATGGTTCGCTCATATTGTCCTCATAGTTGCGGAGCAAGGCCGTCTTTCCGTCATAGATGATCTCGCGAACGAATGCATGATCTTCGCTGCGTACCGCCTCCACATCGCTCATCTCCTCCGGTGTTCGAAACATCCTCGGGTTCAGGTTGTAGATAGTGGTGAGGTAGTCGCGAGCCTCTTCCAGGCCCATGGAAGCCAGTTTCCTGCTGGTTCTCTTGGTCGAGCAGTCGTCGTAATAATATATCGTATGCTCCTTGATGTCCGGCTTGGTCAGCTTATACTGTTCGAACACGCTCTTCGGGAAGAGGGTCTGGAGGAGATATTTAGACGACATGTTGTCGAACAGGTTGACGTAGTTGTTCACGACTATCTTTCCGTCCATCTGCCGGAGCACCTGCTTCGAGGTCTCGGTTATGGAGTTCTGCCTTGCGCGGGTAGCGTCATGGATACCGATAAGCGCAGGACGCGAGCTGACGAACGCTGTTCCAGCGACGGCCAGCAGCAATAATGCCGCAGCAGCGTACTTCCGGACCGGTTTCATGCTCAGGCGCGGGAATGATATCCTCATCACCGTGAGTCCAAGGAAGAGGATGATGATGGCGAAGAAATAGAAGAAGTCGTCCGTCCTGAAGACTCCGTCGAGGAAGGCAGATGTCCTTCCGTTGATCGAGAGCCAATGGGCGATGTTCCTCAGCAGTTCGTAGTGCCTGCCCATGCTTCCTATCTTGCCGAGTATCGCGAGCGTAGCAAGGCTGCCGACAGCGGCGACGACCTGGTATGTCGTGAGCGATGAGAAGAAGAGGCCGATGGCGCAGGATGCAAGTATCTGCAGGTAGATTCCGAGCAGGCCGACCAGCACCGGTGCGACGTCAAGATCCACTATGAAGTATGCACTTCCGACGAGTGTAAGGGTCGGAATCGCCATCAGGCAGAGGCCCATGACGGCGGCAGCGAGGAACTTACCGATGACGAACTGGGTGGACGTGACCGGGGATGAATAGACCAGCTTTATGGAACCGGACGAGGTCTCCCTTGCCACGAGGCCCATCGTCAGCAGAGGTATGTAGATATAGATGTTCTGGACTATCGACTCAAGGAAACTCGCATATCCAAGATACACGTTCTTCGTCAGCGAGGCGGTGTTTCCGTAAAGATCGACTATACTTACCGTGGATGCTATATGCTTCACGAAGCTTGCCGAAGTGAGCACGGCGAACACGACGAGAATGAACCACGCGATCGGAGAACCGAACAAGGATGCCAGTTCCGTCCGCGTGATACGTCCGATTATGCGTGTTCCCCTGTGATCAGACATTGTTCTTCAGCTTTCCTGAGAGTTGCGCAAAGATGACGTCGAGGGATGTGTGGTCGAGGGCGATCTCCTTCAGGTGCCAGCCGTTCGCGATGCTCTGCTCAATCACCCTTTCGGTGATCTCGTCGCTGCCGTCGAAACGGACGCGGAAGCTGCCCTTCGAGAGTTCCTCGACGTTCAGGACATTGCCGATCGCTGCGAGCTCATCCTTGGTCGGAGGCACGCCGAAGCTCGCCGTGAAGCTGTTCGGAACGACATAGTCATTGAAATCCTTCATCGAACCTGAGAATACGACATGGCCGTGGTCTATCATCCTGATCTCGTCGCAGGTCGCCTGCACTTCGGAAAGGATGTGAGTCGAGATGAGCACTGCATGGTCCACCGCGATCTCCTTCACGAGGTTGCGGATCTCCACTATCTGGTTCGGGTCGAGACCGTTGGTAGGCTCGTCGAGCACGACGAAACGAGGGTCATGGACGATGGCCTGGGCTATGCCGACGCGCTGCTGGTAGCCGCCGGAAAGGTTCTTGATGAGTCTGTCGCTGAAGTGCATGATCTCGCACCTCTCCTTCGCTGCATCGACTGCCTTCCTGATCTTCGACGGGTCCATTCGCCTGAGCACCGCGCAGTGCACGAGGTACTCGTCAACGGTGAGGTCTGGATGGAGAGGCGGCTTCTGAGGGAGGAATCCGATTTCCTTCTTGGCTTCGACGGGATTCTTGCGAAGGTCGATGCCATTGATGAAGACGTCACCTTCGGTCTGGTTGAGAACTCCGCAGATGATGTTCATGGTGGTGGACTTGCCGGCTCCGTTGGAACCGAGGAGACCGAGGATTCCGTTCTTCTCGATCGAGAAATTGATGTCCCTGATGGCCCAGTCTACTGCGTATCGATGCGAAAGATGTATGACGTCTACTATATTGGGCATTTCACTGTTTCTTTATATCCTGACAAAGATAGCAAAAAGTTGCTTTCGGTGTGCATTCACCAAGTCTCTACTCCTCTGCAAGGAGGAAGTCGGCGCGCATCGGAGAGAAGGAGTCAATCACGATGCCGGGCTCGATGCAGACACATGCGTGAGGGAGGTTGGGACGGATAAGGACTCCGTCGCCGGCGGTGACGATGCGTGTCTGTCCATCGACGGTGAACTCGTACTTGCCGCTGATTATGCTGGATGTCTGGGCATGCGGATGGGTGTGCATGGCAGCGATGCCGCCCTCGTCGAAACGCACTCTGACCGACATTATGTCGCCATTGTATCCGAGAATCTGCCTGTAGAGGCCGGGACCGAACTGCTCCCACTCGCGCCCTTCCGCGCTGATGAATGTACTGCTTTCCTTCATAGTCAAGTTCAATTTTACGATCTTTTAAGGAATTGACCGACCTCAGCAACAATACGAGATTTCACATCTTCCCAATTGAGAGATGACATCATCATTGGCATAGGATCCGCTTCTGCATCATCGAAGTATGTGAGGCTCTTTAGCGTCGTGAAAAGCTGTGCATCTGAATACTTTCGAACATAGAGATTGACCAGTTCGTCAAATGAGAAGTATTTCAATAAGAAATATAAATCAACGAAGTCCTTCCTAGTTCCACGGTTGGTGATTGCAGATAGCTTCATCGCGGCAATGTCCTTTATTCCTGCAAGAGTGACACCATCTTCGACGACTGGATTATCTATCCATGGATAGGGATAGTTGACAACATCAACCTTCACTCCTTCAACAACAAGGAAACGCATCATCTTGGATTCGGACAATGGGGAGACTGAAGCAAAAGTCGAGAGTTCTAACGCAATTTCTTGTAGTGAAGCACCTACGCTACCAAAGAAATCCAGATCTATGGATTTTCGATGGCCAATCTGCAGCGCAAGAGCAGTTCCACCAACAAGCCTGGTCTCCCTGAACATATCCAAAGATTGGATCTTTCTTAATAGCCCCAATGTGTCGGGGTGGATGGTCTTGTAGTAAAGCATCTGAAAGATTCTTTTGGCAAGGATGAAACAGCGGAGATGAACGAAAGTGCTTTGGGCTCGAGTGTTCGCAGATTCTGCGCTATCTGTGCAATCCTCTGTAATCCATACCTTGACATCAGCAGATTCCAGTCATTCATCCGTCCGAGTTCAAGGACACGGCTGACAACATACGATGCGTTGGCCTCAAGATCAATTGAGTCCTTGTCCACATCCCAGAAAAGGTAATCCGAGAACGAATGTATGTAATCTCTTTCGCTCATTACAGCAAAGATAGTTATTTTTAAGATACACCAAAGCAGTACCTAGGTCAGAACTGAGCACGACTTTAGTCAGCCTACGATGTTTGTCGACAAACAAAACAACGAGTCCATCCCATAAAAAAATTGCAATTCATCTTGGTAAAACTATGAATTATTCAGGTAATAACTTAGTCGGGAAGAGAAATATCGTATTCAAAAACTTTTTTTGCAATCTGCATACCAACTGTGTTTGTTGCCATATAATTCCTAAATTTGGCACGGCAAAAACTTCAGATGACAACCAAATGGAAAACGACATCAAGGCGAAAGCAAAGGATATAAAGGCAATATTCTTCGACATAGACGGCACCCTCGTGCCAATCAACGGAAAGCAGATCCCCATCAGCGCAAGGAAAAGCATCGAAACCCTTCGCTCTAAGGGCATCAAGACCATCATCGCGACCGGACGCCACAGCAGCGAGATCAAGGGTCTGCCGGTGATGGACACCAAGTTCGACGGCTATCTCACGCTCAACGGTTCCCTCATCCTCGACGACACGATGCAGGCGTACGCCGGAACTCCTATCCCGAAAGGTGACATGGAAGTCCTCTCGCAGATGTTCATGGTCTCGAAAATCCCGTTCATCATGATCGGCGAGAAGAAAAGGTACATCAACTTCGTAAACTCCACCGTCATCGACGTCCAGTCCAGCACCAACGGCACCGTCCCCGACATCGACATCTACCATGGTGAGGACATCTACCAGATCGTCGCATTCATCCCTCCACACCAGAGGGAAATCCTCAAGTCGATCCTGGATGAATGCAGCATCACAAGCTGGAACGAGATGGGAATCGACATCATCCCGAAGGGCGCCGGCAAGCAGGTTGGAATCAGTGCATACCTCGAAGCCAACGGCCTCACACCGGACAACATCATGGCATTCGGCGACGGCGAGAACGACATCGAGATGCTGAAGCTGGCCGGAATCGGCGTCGCCATGGGCAACGCTTCGGACAAGGTCAAAGCCGCAGCCGACTATGTGACCGACGGTGTGGACGTGGACGGAGTAGAGCATGCGCTCAAGCACTTCGGCCTGATCTAAGCCACCGGCAGCAGAACAATTACGAAACTCGAACAACCGCAGAAAATGAAAAAGATACTCCTCACATTCGTGACCATCCTCTTCGCCGGCACGCTCAGCGCTCAGCAGGCTGAGAACCCATATTCAGCAGAAAAGATGAAGGAAATCTATACCAAGACCGAAGTGATGATCCCGATGCGAGACGGCGTCAAGCTCTTCACCGCGATCTATGAGCCCAAGGACAAGAGTGTCAAGCACCCGGTGCTGATGGAGCGCACCTGCTACACGGTCGCGCCATACGGTGAGGACAAGTTCATGAACTTCGGCGGCTATGCGAAGTACGTCGACGCGGGCTACATCCTCGTTTTCCAGGACGTGCGCGGAAAGAACATGTCCGAAGGTGAGTTCGAGGAGATCCGCGCATTCATCGAGAACAAGCAGCTGAACAAGCGCAAGCCGGAGAAGAACATCGGCCAGACCGACGAAGCCAGCGACACCTACGACACCGTCGAATGGATAGTCAACAACACCAACAACAACGGCTGCGTGGGCCAGAAGGGCATCTCCTACCCTGGCTTCTACACCACCATGGCGGCACTCAGCGGCCATCCTGCGCTCAAGGCGGTGTCGCCTCAGGCACCGGTGACCGACTGGTACATGGGCGACGACGTGCACCACAACGGAGCCTTCATGATCGCGGAGATGGTGGCGTTCCAGCCATGGTTCGAATACAGCATGGACAATAAGAACGTGCGTGCCGGAAAGCGCGACTTCAAGTTCCCGGACCTGATGGTCAGCGACATCTACACCGACTACCTCAGGCTCGGCACATACACCAACATCACCAACGCTTATGCGGACAGCCTGCACTACCTCCAGACCGTGCGTGAGCATCCGGACCTCGACGAATACTGGATTTCGCACACCGTCTCGAAGGGCCATCTCCACGACGTCAAGCCGGCCGTGATGGTTGTCGGCGGACTCTTCGACAAGGAGGACTGCTACGGTGCGTTCGACGTGTACAAGACCATAGAGTCAGAGAGCCCTGCGACCGACCTCTACCTCATCGAGGGTCCATGGTTCCACGGCGCATGGGACCGCTCTATGCGTCCGTTCTGGGCAAACATGTACTTCGGCGACGAGGCTACCAGCGAGTACTACCTCGAGAACTTCGAATATCCGTTCTTCGCATACTACCTCGAAGGCAAGGGCGAGAAGCCGCAGCCGGGCGCTACCGTGTTCGATTCGGGTTCGAGGACATGGACATACTACGGCCACCAGTGGCCAGAGATCGCGCAGACTTCGACCACTCCATTCTACCTCCATGCGGACGGCAGCGTGTCGACTTCGAAGCCTCGCAGTGCGGGTTCGGTGACCTACACCAGCGACCCGGCGAAGCCAGTTCCATACCGCAGCGCTGTTGAGACCAGCATCAGCAAGGACTACATGATCGACGACCAGCGCTTTGCCGCGCAGAGGCCTGACGTGATCTGCTTCCAGACGCCAGTTCTGGAGAAAGAGCTCACCCTCAGGGGCGAGGTTTCTGTCGACCTCCATGTCGCTCTGACCTCCACCGATGCCGACTTCATCGTGAAGATCATCGACGTCTTCCCAGACAATTTCTCATGGTACAGCGAACTCGGCGTGGAGCCATATTCGGAAGATGCCGCAAAGCTCGGAATCCCGAGGTCGGTGATGGCCGGTTACCAGTTCATGGTGCGCGGCGAGGTGATGAGGGGCAAGTATCGCGAGAGTTTCTCCGAGCCGCAGCCATTCACTCCTGGCGAGGTCACCAAGGTCCATTTCACCATGCCTGACGTGAGCCACACCTTCAAGCCTGGCCACAAGCTCATGATCCAGATCCAGTCTAGCTGGTTCCCTCTCGTGGACCGCAACCCGCAGACCTTCTGCAACATCTTCACCTGCGACGAATCGGCCTACGTCAAGGAGGACATCACCATCTCATGCTCCCCTGCCGCCGCTTCCTGCGTGAACCTCCCGGTTGTCAGATAGAGCTTTGCAAAAGCGGGCACTGGCGAGCCGCTCATGCGAGCTCGCGAGGTGGCTCGCTTTAGCTGCCGGAGGTACTCCATTCCG